>NZ_WQPP01000018.1:0-27311 GCF_018785345.1 Clostridium sp. MCC345 | reverse complement strand
CGTTGGCGATCTGAAGCAGATCCTGCCTAAACTGGCTGACGCTGTAAGAAAATACAAAGCAGCAAAAGCAAACAGCTAATTAAAACCGATTGGTTTTGAAATAAGCGAATGAAGGGCTCTCCGAAAGGAGAGTCCTTTTTTATCCGGAAACGGAGAAGGGAAATGTTTTTGACAGAAAGACAGATAGGTATTTGGAGGCGGATTTGTTTTGTCGAAGGATAGGTCTGTTGATTTTCGAGAAAAAAGCATTGTGCAATTTGTTTAAAAAATAATGGAAAGATGGCTTGTTTTTTTATCGGAAATCAAAGAAAAATTCTGAAAAAATGCAAAAAAACACTTGCAATCCCTGTCTTTATGCCTTATAATAATAGCTGTTGTGACATAGAGTGTTGATACGGAAGGTTGCCGAAGCCGATGAATCAAGGGCTTACGGGTTTTTCCGAGGAGCGATGTCCAGTTCAAAGAAACCGGGCGACAAGGTCACTGTACTGAATATTTTGGGTTTGACTTACCGACAGGGTAAGTTTGCGTATCTGACGTTGCTGGATACACCCGGATGAGTGTGCAGTCACCACTTGTCGTGCTGAAATCAAAAAGTACGAAAAGGAGGGGACTTTTTTTATGGCTAATCCCAAAATCAGAATCAGTCTCAAAGCTTACGATCACAAACTGATCGACCAGTCTGCAGCGCAGATCATTGAAACAGCAAAGAAAACAGGTGCACAGATCAGCGGCCCTATCCCTCTTCCCACAAAGAAGGAAGTTGTAACAATCATCAGAGCGGTGCATAAATACAAAGACTCTCGTGAACAGTTCGAAATGAGAACTCACAAGAGACTGATTGACATTCTTAGCCCTACACCCAAGACAGCAGACGCGCTGAGCCGTCTGGATCTGCCCGCAGGCGTAGACATTACTCTGAAAGTGATGAAATAATCAACGCTATCCCACACAGCAACGAGCGAAGGTTATTTTTAAACTTTATAAAGAAAACATCCAAAAAAGCTGGTTTATATAAGATAGATAGGTAACAGGAAGTTACAACTCTTATATGACTAGAATGATTACCTGACGAAGACAAAGACTTCCGAAGGCAATCCGCTGTAGAAAATTAGGAGGTGCAACGAAATGAAAAAGGCGATCATCGCTAAGAAAATTGGTATGACACAGGTTTTCACAGAAAACGGTGCGCTGGTACCAGTTACAGTTCTTGAAGCAGGCCCCTGCGTTGTTATCCAGAAGAAAACAATGGAAAACGACGGCTATGAAGCAATTCAGGTTGGCTTTGCTGATGCAAAGGAAAAGAAAGTAACAAAGCCCATGAAGGGCCATTTCACAAAAGCAGGCGTAGCTGCTAAGAAATATGTGAAAGAATTCAAATTGGAAGATGCAGCAAACTATGAGGTTGGCGCAGAAATCAAAGCTGATGTGTTCGCAGCAGGCGACAAGGTTGACGCAAGCGGCGTTTCCAAAGGTAAAGGTTTCCAGAGTACAATTAAGAGATACAATGCATCCAGAGGGCCTATGGGTCACGGTTCCAAATCTCACAGAGTAGTAGGTTCCATGGGTTCTTCCGCTTACCCCAGCCGTGTTAAAAAAGGCAAAAGAATGCCCGGTCACATGGGTAGCGCAAATGTAACTATCCAGAATCTTGAAATTGTACGTGCTGATGCAGAAAAGAACCTGCTGCTGATCAAGGGCGCAGTTCCCGGTCCTAAGGGTTCCGTTCTGGTAATCAAAGACAGCGTAAAGGCTTGATAAACTTTACGAAAGGAGGAAACTAACATGGCAAATGTTGCAGTATTAAATATGGCAGGCGCTCAGGTAGGCACAATCGAGCTGAATGACGCTATTTTCGGTATTGAAGCAAATGAACATGTGATGCACCTGGCTGTAGTACAGTATCTGGCAAACCAGAGACAGGGCACACAGAGCACAAAAACACGCGCTGAAGTTCGTGGCGGTGGTAGAAAACCTTACAGACAGAAAGGTACCGGCAGAGCAAGACAGGGCTCCATCCGTTCCCCTCAGTGGGTTGGCGGTGGCGTTGTATTCGCTCCCAAGCCCAGAGATTATTCCTTCAAGCTGAACAAGAAGGTGAAAAGACTGGCACTGCAGTCCGCACTTTCCACAAAGGTTGCGGAAGGCAAAATCATCGTTCTGGATGAGCTGACACTGTCTGAAGTAAAGACAAAAGAAATGGTGAAGGTTCTGGGCAACATCAAATGCGACAACGCATTGATCGTTATGGACGGCTCCAACGAAAACGTAATGCTGTCCGCTAGAAATATTCCCACAGTTAAGACAGCTTCCGTAAACACAATCAATGTTTACGACCTGCTGAAATACAACAATCTGGTTGTAACAAAAGAAGCAGTAGAAAAAATCCAGGAGGTGTACGCATAATGGCTGATCTGAAATTTTACGACGTAATCGAAAGACCCGTAATCACAGAAAACAGTATGTCTGTACTGGATGAAAAGAAATATACTTTCATCGTACACCCTGAAGCAACAAAAGCTCAGATTAAAGATGCTGTTGAAAAAATGTTCGAAGGCGCTAAGGTAGCTTCTGTAAACACAATGAACTACGATGGCAAGCCTAAAAGAAGAGGTATGTTCTTCGGCAAAACAAAGAAATATAAAAAAGCAGTTGTGAAACTGACAGCTGACAGCAAAGATATTGAAATTTTTATGGGCATGTAAGCGATAAAAGCACTGAGAACCAAGCATTTATCAGTCGAACGGTATGAGTAAAATGTGAAGCATTTTACGAATAACGAGCTTTCGAGCAACCATATAAAATTTTTAAGTGTAAACTTGCAAAACACACGGAAACGTGTAGACGATATAAAAATCCGAAAGGAGTGGAAACAAGAGATGGCAATTAAGAGATATAAACCCTATACACCATCCAGAAGACACATGACTGTGTCCGCATTCGATGAAATTACAAAATCCACGCCCGAAAAATCTCTGGTAGTACACCTGAGAAAGAATTCCGGCAGAAACAACCAGGGTAAGCTGACAGTACGTCACCACGGCGGCGGCGCAAAGATCAAATACAGACTGGTTGACTTTAAACGTAACAAAGACGGCGTACCTGCAATTGTTAAGGCGATTGAATACGATCCCAACAGAACAGCAAACATCGCTCTGATTGTTTATGCAGACGGCGTAAAATCCTATATTCTGGCTCCTGCAGGTCTGAAGGTTGGCGATCATCTGATGAACGGCCCCGAAGCAGAAGTTAAGCTGGGCAACACACTGCCCATGAGCAAAATCCCCGTTGGTGCTTCCATCCACAACATCGAAATGAAGCCCGGCAAAGGCGGTCAGCTGGTACGTTCCGCAGGGAATGTTGGTCAGCTGATGGCAAAAGAAGGCAAATATGCAACAGTTAAGCTGCCTTCCGGCGAAATGAGACTGCTGCCTATCGAATGCAGAGCAACAATCGGTCAGATTGGTAATGCAGACCACGAGCTGGTTCACATCGGTAAAGCCGGCAGAAAACGTCACATGGGCGTTAGACCTACAGTAAGAGGTTCCGTAATGAACCCTAACGATCACCCTCACGGCGGTGGTGAAGGTAGAGCACCTATCGGTCGTCCTGCTCCTATGACACCTTGGGGCAAGCCTGCAATGGGTTACAAGACAAGAAACAAACACAAAGCTTCCAACAAGTATATTGTTCGCCGCAGAAACGGCTAATAGATCCGAATGTGCCTAAGGCAGCTTAGGCACGAACAGAAAAAATAAGGAGGATTCATCAATGAGCAGATCTTTGAAAAAAGGACCTTTCGCTGACGATCATCTGCTGAAGAAGATCGATGCTATGAACGCAGCAGGCGAAAAGAACGTAATCAAAACATGGTCTCGTCGTTCTACAATCTACCCCGATATGATCGGTCACACAATCGCAGTTTATGACGGCAGAAAGCACGTGCCTGTATATATCACAGAAGACATGGTAGGCCACAAACTGGGCGAATTTGCACTGACAAGAACTTACAGAGGTCATGGCAAAGACGCAGAAAAGAAATCTAGAGTTCGCTAATTTATCCGATAACGAAAGGAGGTTTCGTTCATGGCAAAAGGTCATAGAAGCCAAATCAAAAAAGAAAGAAACATTGCAACACAGGAAAAAAGACCTCATGCTACTGCTAAATACGTAGGCATCCCCGCTCCCAAGGCGAAAATCGTTCTGGATCAGATTAAAGGCAAGGATGTTGCTACAGCAGCAGCAATGTTGAACTATAGCCCCAGACTGGCAGCAGAAATCATCGGTAAAGTACTGAAATCCGCTGTAGCTAACGCAGAAAACAACCTGGGTATGGACGTAAGCAAACTGTATGTGGAAGAAGTAAGTGCAGATCAGGGCCCTACAATGAAGAGAATTCGCCCCAGAGCACAGGGCAGAGCATATCGCATTCTGAAGAGATCTTGCCATATTTCCATCATTCTCAATGAGAGATAAGGAGGTACGAAATGGGACAGAAGGTTAACCCTCATGGTTTAAGAGTAGGTATCATCAAAGATTGGGATGCAAAATGGTATGCAGAAAAAGACTTTGCTGATAACCTGGTAGAAGACGTTAAAATCAGAAAATTCATCAAAAAGAGACTGTACGATGCAGGCATTTCCAAGATTACAATCGAAAGAACAGCCGGCAGAGTAAAGATCAGCGTATACACAGCAAAACCCGGTATTGTTATCGGTAAGAACGGTGCATCCATCGAAGCACTGAAGGCTGAGCTGCAGAAAATGACAGCACAGAAGGTTGCTGTAAACATCGAAGAAGTAAAGAGACCCGAACTGGATGCACAGCTGGTAGCTGAAAACATTGCACTGCAGCTGGAAAACCGTGTGACATTCCGTCGTGCGATGAAGCAGGCAATGGGCAGAACAATGAAGTTCGGCGCAAAGGGTATCAAGACAATGGTAAGCGGTCGTCTGGGTGGCGCAGATATCGCGCGTGGCGAATCCTACCACGAAGGTACAATTCCCCTTCAGACACTGAGAGCTGACATCGACTATGGCTTTGCTGAAGCAGATACAACATACGGCAAACTGGGCGTAAAGGTTTGGATCTACAAAGGCGAAGTACTTCCTGTAAAGAATAATAAAAAGTAAGGAGGCGCTAAAGAATCATGTTAATGCCTAAAAGAGTAAAACATCGTAAACAGCAGAGAGGCAAAATGAGAGGCCGTGCATATAGAGGCAACAAAGTAACATACGGCGATTTCGGTATTATGGCGATGGAACCCACATGGATCACATCCAACCAGATCGAAGCAGCACGAGTTGCTATGACAAGACATATCAAACGTGGCGGTGACGTTTGGATCAAAGTATTCCCTGACAAACCCGTATCCGCAAAACCTATCGGTACTCGTATGGGTTCCGGTAAAGGCGCACCTGAATACTGGGTTGCAGTAGTAAAACCCGGCAGAGTAATGTTCGAAATCGGTGGCGTAGAAGAAGATAAGGCAAGAGAAGCGCTGAGACTGGCAATTCACAAACTGCCTATCAAGTGCAAAATCGTATCTAAAGCAGAAGCAGAAGAAATGGCAGGTGAACATCAGTGAAAACAAAAGGTTATGTAAATGAATTGATGGGTAAAACTGCAGATGAATTACAGAAGGACCTTGTTTCCGCGAAGAAAGAGCTGTTCAACCTGAGATTCCAGAACGCAACAAACCAGCTGGACAATACAGCGAGAATCAAGGAAGTTCGTAAGAACATCGCAAGAATCCAGACAATCATCACAAAGAAAGCAAGAGAAGTAAAATAATAGATATTCCGTTCGTTGAAAGGAGGAAATCATCGTGGAAAGAAATCTTCGTAAAACCAGAATTGGTAGAGTAGTTAGCGACAAGATGGACAAAACAATCGTTGTTGCTGTTGAAGATAAAGTAAAACACCCTCTGTATGGCAAAATCGTTAACAGAACATACAAACTGAAAGCTCATGACGAAAACAACGAATGCGGTATCGGCGATCGTGTTAAAGTTATGGAAACAAGACCTCTGTCCAAGGACAAGAGATGGAGACTTGTAAGCATCATCGAAAAAGCAAAATAATCCTTTTTGGAGAGGAGGACGAAATATGGTTCAGCAGGAAACCAGATTAAAAGTAGCAGATAACTCCGGGGCGAAAGAACTTCTGTGCATCAGAGTTCTGGGCGGCTCCACAAGAAGATATGCAGGCGTGGGCGACATCATTGTTGCTGCGGTTAAAGACGCAACACCCGGCGGCGTTGTAAAAAAAGGTGATGTAGTAAAGGCTGTTGTAGTAAGAACAGTTCATCCCGTAGGCAGAGCAGACGGCAGCTACATCAAATTCGACGAAAACGCAGCTGTAATTATCAAAGACGACAAAAACCCCAGAGGTACTCGTATCTTTGGGCCCGTTGCAAGAGAGCTGAGAGAAAAGCAGTTCATGAAGATTCTTTCTCTGGCTCCCGAAGTACTGTAATAGGAGGTGCGACAGGTGGCTAATATGAAACTGAAAACCGGTGACAAGGTAGTTGTTATTGCCGGTAAGGATAAAGGCAAAGAAGGCAAGATTGTTGCTGTAGATAAAAAGAACAACCGCGTAATGGTTGAAGGCGTGAACATGGTTTCCAAACACACAAAACCCAACGCACAGAACCAGCAGGGCGGCATCATCAAGAAGGAAAACTTCATTCATGCTTCCAACGTAATGTACCTGCATAACGGCAAGGCTACAAGACTGGGCGCTATGATCAAAGATGGTAAAAAGGTAAGAGTAGCAAAGAAAACAGGCGAAGTAATCGACTAATAAATACCTGGTGAAAGGAGGCAAACAATGAGCAGATTAAAAGACTTCTATGAAGCACAGATCGTTCCTGAAATGACTAAGAAATTTTCTTATACAAATAAACTGGCTGTTCCCAAACTGGAAAAGATCATCATCAACATGGGCGTTGGCGAAGCAAGAGAAAACGCTAAGGTTCTGGATGGCGCTGTAAGAGATATGAGCATTATCTCCGGTCAGAAACCTGTAGTAACAAAGGCAAAAAAATCCATCGCGAACTTCAAGCTGCGTGAAGGTATGAACATTGGCTGCAAGGTTACTCTGAGAGGCGACAGAATGTATGAATTCACAGACAGACTGGTAAACATCGCACTGCCTCGTGTACGTGACTTCCGTGGCGTAAAAGCAAACAGCTTTGACGGCAGAGGTAACTACACAATGGGTATCAAAGAACAGCTGATCTTCCCTGAAATCGAATATGATAAAGTAGACAAGATCAGAGGCATGGACATCGTTTTTGTTACAACAGCAAAAACAGATGAAGAAGCAAGAGAACTGCTGAGACTGTTCGGTATGCCATTCGCTAAATAAGGGAGGGACAAAGATGGCTAAAAAATCTATGAAAGTTAAGCAGCAGAGAGCGCCTAAGTTCTCTACAAGAGCTTATACACGTTGCAGAGTTTGCGGCAGACCCCACTCTGTACTGAAAAAATATGGAATTTGCCGTATTTGCTTCCGTGAACTGGCATACAAAGGTCAGATTCCCGGCGTAAAGAAAGCAAGCTGGTAATTGAAAGGAGGAATTCACAATGTCTATGAGCGACCCTATCGCAGATATGCTGACAAGAATCAGAAATGCTAATACTGCAAAACACGATACAGTAGATGTTCCTTCTTCCAAAATGAAGAAAGCAATCGCTGACATCCTGGTAGCAGAAGGTTACGTAAAAGGTTACGAAGTAATCGAAGACGGTATCAAATCCACACTGCGCATCAGCCTGAAATATGGTGAAGACAAAAACGTAAAAGTAATCACAGGTCTGAAGAGAATTTCCAAACCCGGCCTGAGAGTATTCGCTGGCAAAGACGAGCTGCCTAAAGTTCTGGGTGGTCTGGGCACAGCAATTATTTCCACAGACAAAGGCCTGATGACAGACAAAGCTGCAAGAAAAGCTGGTCTGGGCGGCGAAGTTATCGCTTTCATCTGGTAAGATAGAGACAGAATTATAGGAGGTGCAGACCATGTCCAGAATCGGTAAATTGCCCGTAGTGGTACCCGCTGGCGTAGAAGTTAAGATTGGCGAAGGCAATCTGCTGACAGTGAAAGGCCCTAAAGGTACACTGGAAAGAAAATTATCCGCAGACATGAACATCGCAATGGAAGACGGTCAGATCGTAGTTACAAGACCCAGCGATCTGAAGAAGCATAGAGCATTACACGGCCTGACAAGAACACTGATCCACAACATGATTGTTGGTGTTACAGAAGGCTATGAAAAAACACTGGAAATCAACGGTGTAGGTTACAGAGCAGCAAAATCCGGTAAGAAGCTGACACTGACACTGGGTTATTCTCACCCTGTAGAAATGGAAGATCCCGCAGGCATCGAATCCATTGTTGAGGGTACAAACAAAATCATCGTTAAGGGTATTGATAAAGAAAAAGTAGGTCAGTTTGCAGCCGAAATCAGAACAAAAAGACCTCCCGAACCTTACAAAGGCAAAGGTATCAAATACGCTGACGAACACATCAGACGTAAAGTTGGTAAGACCGGTAAGAAATAATCTGCGCACGGCGGCGTAAGGTATATTTATATCGGAAAGTGACTAATTTTTGAAGAAACGGAGTGAATTTGCTATGATCAATAAGCCCAATCGTGCTGCGGCTCGTGTGAAAAGACACTACAGAATCCGCAACCATGTAAAAGGCACAGCTGCCAGACCTAGACTGGCAGTATTCAGATCCAATAAACACATGTATGCGCAGATCATTGATGACGTTGCGCAGCATACACTGGTTGCAGCATCCACAATGGAAGCTGAAATCGCAAGCAAGGTTGAATACACAAACACAGTAGCAGCTGCTGCTGCAGTAGGTGAAGCTGTTGCAAAGAAAGCAATCGAAAAAGGCATCACTGAAGTAGTATTCGACAGAGGCGGTTTTGTATACCAGGGTAAGGTTCAGGCACTGGCAGAAGCAGCTAGAGAAGCTGGCCTGAAATTCTAAGGCAAGGAGGAAAGTAAGTTGAAAAGAATCGATCCAAGCACTTTAGATCTGAAAGATAAAGTAGTTACCATCAACCGTGTATCCAAGACGGTAAAAGGTGGTCGTACAATGAGATTCTCTGCTCTGGTTGTTGTTGGCGACGGCAATGGCCATGTAGGCTGCGGTATGGGTAAGGCAGCTGAAATTCCCGATGCAATCCGCAAAGGGAAAGAAGCAGCGATGAAAAATATCATCAAAGTAGAAATGAACGATGTAGACAGCATCTACCACGGCGTTACAGGTGAATACGGCAGTGCAAGCGTACTGCTGATGCCCGCTCCCGAAGGTACTGGTATCATCGCCGGCGGTCCCGCGCGTGCGGTTCTGGAACTGGCTGGTATCCGTAACATCAGAACAAAATCCCTGGGCTCCAACAACAAACGTAACGTTGTAAGCGCAACCATCGAAGGTCTGTCCAGAGCGACAACACCCGAAGCTGTTGCGAAACTGCGTGGCATTTCTGTTGAAGAACTCTTAGGTTAAGGAGGATTAGACAGATGGCTGAAATTAAAATCACATTGGTGAAATCCACAATCGGTGCAATTCCCAAACATAAAAGAACAGTTCAGGCGCTGGGTCTGAACAAAACAAACAGTAGTGTAATTCAGCAGGACAATGCGGCAATCAGAGGTATGCTCCATCAGATTAGCCACCTTGTTAAAGTTGAAGAAGTTTGATTTTAGGAGGTGCCCAAATGAACTTATGCGAACTGAGACCCGCTGAAGGCTCCAGAGGTAAAAACTGGAGACGCGGCAGAGGTCATGCAACAGGCAATGGCAAAACAGCCGGCAGAGGCCATAAAGGTGCCGGTCAGCGTTCCGGTACAAGCGGCAAATGCGGCTTTGAAGGCGGCCAGATGCCTCTGTACAGAAGACTTCCTAAGAGAGGCTTCACATGCAGAAACAGCAAAGAAATTGTTGCAATCAACGTTTCCATGCTGAACGTATTTGATAATGATACAGTAGTAGACATTGATGCTTTGAGAAACGTTGGTCTGATCAGCAATCCCAGAGATGGCGTGAAGATCCTTGGCGAAGGCGATCTGGAAAGAAAGCTGACAGTTAAGGTTAACTACTTCAGCAAAACAGCTCAGGAAAAAATTGAAGCGGCCGGCGGCAAAGCAGAGGTGATTTAATTGTTTAAGATTTTCGTTAACTCTTGGAAAACGAAAGAAATTAGAAACAAGATTCTGTACACACTGATGATTTTTGCAATTGTCAGACTGGGTACACAGATCGCCCTGCCCGGTATCGATACCGCAGGTGTAATAGCAGCGAGAGAAAACGCATCCATGGCGGGCACACTTTACAGTGTAATCGCCGGTGGTGCGAACTCCAGCTGGTCTATTTTTGCAATGGGTATCGGCCCCTACATCAACGCATCCATCATTATGCAGCTGTTGACGATTGCGATTCCCAAGTTCGAACAGCTTTCCAAGGAAGGTCCGGACGGACGAAAGAAGCTGCAGTCCTATAGCAGATATCTGACGGTTATTCTGGCGTTGATTCAGGGTATCGGTCTGACTTACACATACCATAACATGTATCTGGTGCATAGTCCTCTGGTTTATGTTGCATCTGTATTTTGTCTGGTATGCGGCTCCACATTTGTTATGTGGTTGGCGGAGCAGATTACTGCAAGCGGAATCGGCAACGGTTCCTCTATGATCATCTTCATCAACATCGTTTCCAACCTGCCTACAGGCGCAGCAACGATGTACTACCTGATTTCCGGCAGCGGTGCAGCAGGTGCGGCGAAGGTAGCAGCAATTCTGTTGATTTTGATTGTTGTTCTTGCTTTCATTGTTTGTGTAAACACCGGTGAAAGAAGACTGCCTGTGCAGTATTCCTCCAAGATGGTAGGCAGAAAACAGGCAAGCGGCAGAAGTACAAACATGCCTATCAAGGTAAATACTTCCGGCGTTATTTCCATCATCTTTGCAATCTCTTTGCTGCAGTTCCCGCAGCAGATTGGAATGTTTATCCCCAATAAGGGCGCAACATTCACAAAGGTGACAGATGTTTTGAATATGACACACCCTATTGGTGCGATTATTTATATTATCCTGATTTTCTTCTTCACATATTTCTACACATCCATCGTAATCAATCCAAACGAAATTGCGATGAACATGAAGAAGAACGGTGGTTTCATCCCCGGTATCAGACCCGGTCAGCCCACAAGCGCTTACATTACAAGAGTCGTAAACAGAGTAACACTGGTTGGTGCAGTCTGCTATGCGGTTCTGGCGATGGTGCCTGTTGTTCTGCAGTGGATCTTTAAGGTAAATGTAGGCTTCGGTGGTACAACACTGATCATCGTTGTTGGTGTTTGCCTGGATATCGTAAAAGCACTGGAAAGCCAGCTGCTGATGCGCCACTATAAAGGTTTTTTGAATGACTGATAACAATCGCTTGGGAAATGCTTTCGGGCATTTCCCGAGGGGTTGTTTTGTGCTATGAAGGACTTTTCCTGTGACTGACCGATGGTTTTGCTTGCATAAACAGAGGGAAGGGCATTTGAAAAGCCAAAGGCGTGAGTAAGCCACAGGCTTACGAATGTACTTTGCAGTCGGCAGACTGACATTCATAGGCAATAATCTGGGGAGATTATATAACACGATAAAAAAGAGAAGGCCATCTATTAAGAAAAGAGGTAATCGTATGAAATTAGTACTGATCGGCGCACCCGCAGCAGGTAAAGGGACACAGGCTGCAAGACTGGTAGAGCATTACGGCATTGCTCACATTTCCACAGGCGACATGCTGAGAGAGGAAGTTGCAAAAGGCACAGAGCTGGGCAATCAGGCAAAGAGCATTATGGCAGCAGGAGGCTTGGTTTCCGATGAACTGATTATCGCTATTGTACAGGAAAGAATCAAAAAAGACGATTGCGCGAAGGGTTTTATCCTGGATGGTTTCCCTCGTACGGTTGTACAGGCTGAAAAGCTGGAGGATATGGTAAAGCTTGACCATGTTGTATATATCAGCGCACCCGATGAAGTGATGCTGGAAAGACTGACAGCAAGAGAAAGCTGTCCCAAATGCGGCGCAACATATAACAAGCTGTTCCTGCCCGCAAAGGTTGCAGGTGTTTGTGATAAATGCGGCGAAGCACTGACACAGCGCAAGGATGACACTGTTGAAGCAGGTAAGGCAAGAATTGCTACCTTCCACGAACAGAGTGAACCTCTGGTGGACTTCTACAAGAAGAAAGGCATCTTGTTTGAAGTAGATGGTACACAGGCGATTGACGAGATTACAAAGGCAATCATCGCAGGCCTGGATAAATAAGAAATGTAAAAAAATCGACAGAAAATGATGGGATGTGATTTCTGTCGATTTTTTCTTCCTATATAATATAGAAGAAAAAATATTACTGTATAAATAGTAACATTAAAAATAGAGTATTCATAAAAATGAAAATAGTGTATACTTGATAGGCTTATGAAAATAGCGTGTACCTATGCGGGAAGGTGAATACAGGCACCTTGGGAAAGCGATTTTTTGAGCAAAACCGTTCTGATCACGAGCGGAGAGCCGGAAATTCTTACGTTATGCGAAGGAAAATGAGGTGATGTCGTTGGAATATCAGATCGGCCAAGTGGTTTATTCCAAAAGCGGTCACGATCAGGGTGACGTGCAGATGATTTGTGCGATTGAGGGGGAATACCTTCTTCTTGCAGACGGCAGACGCAGGAAGCTGGAAAAGCCCAAACGCAAAAAGAAGAAGCATGTTCAGCCTACTTTCTATGTAGAAAAGGATGTGGCTGCGAAATTGCAGACAGGGGAATATCTTCTGGATGCAGATATCAAGAAGGCATTGAAAAAGTACCAGCAGGTACGAGATGTTTAATGTTTAAGGAGGTTTACGGTCTTGTCTAAAGATGACGTAATCGAAGTAGAAGGAACCGTACTGGAAAAATTACCCAACGCCATGTTTCAGGTTGAACTGGAAAACGGTCACCAGATTCTGGCGCACATTTCCGGCAAACTGCGTATGAACTTCATCCGCATCCTGCCCGGTGACAAAGTGTTAGTTGAAATGTCTCCCTATGATCTGACAAAAGGTCGTATCATTTGGAGAGCAAAATAAGGAAGGAGCGATCACAATGAAAATCAGACCCTCTGTAAAACCCATGTGTGAAAAATGCAGAATCATCAAGAGAAAAGGTCGTGTAATGGTTATTTGTGAAAATCCCAAACATAAACAGAAACAGGGCTGATAATTTATTATGGGCTTGCGGGGGAGAACCCCAAAGAGCCGAATTGATAAATCCGTCAACTATACTGGGAGGAGCATACAGTTAATGGCAAAGGCGGCGCTGACTTGTAGGCGCGTAAGGCACATGACTGACGGTCTATCTCCTTTGTTCGTAATGCCCAACGAGTATCGCACTGTGTTTATGTAAAAAACATTTATTTGAAACTTATCGTGAAAAATTACAGGAGGTGCAAGAATAATGGCACGTATTGCTGGTGTAGACTTACCTAGAGAAAAACGCGTAGAAATCGGCCTGACT
Organism: Clostridium sp. MCC345; assembly: GCF_018785345.1. Classification (NCBI taxonomy): domain Bacteria; kingdom Bacillati; phylum Bacillota; class Clostridia; order Eubacteriales; family Clostridiaceae; genus Clostridium; species Clostridium sp. MCC345. The sequence continues at coordinate 13,744 of NZ_WQPP01000018.1, read as the reverse complement.
TATGTTTATGGCATTGGCCACTCCAGCGCTGTTCGTATTCTGAATGAAGCAGGTGTTAGCCTGGATACAAGAGTGAGAGATCTGACAGATGAAGAAGTGTCCAGAATCCGTGATGTCATCGACAGAACTCAGACTGTAGAAGGTGACCTGAGAAGAGAAATTGCTCTGAACATCAAACGTCTGATCGAAATCGGCTGCTACAGAGGCATCCGCCACAGAAGAGGTCTGCCTGTTAGAGGTCAGAAGACAAAGACAAACGCAAGAACAAGAAAAGGTCCTAGAAAGACCGTTGCGAACAAGAAGAAATAATTCGATATTTCGATAAGGAGGTTTGAGGCAAATGGCAAAGAAAACTGTGAAAAAGGCAACGACTCGCAGACGCCGTGATAAAAGAAAAGTAGAACGTGGCCAGGCTCATATCCAGTCCACTTTCAATAATACAATCGTTACAATTACTGACGCAGCAGGGAATGCGCTTTCCTGGGCAAGTGCTGGTCAGCTGGGCTTTAGAGGTTCCAGAAAATCCACACCCTATGCAGCACAGATGGCTGCAGATACAGCTGCAAAAGCTGCTTCCGATTACGGTCTGAAGACAATTGAAGTTTTCGTAAAAGGCCCCGGCAGCGGTCGTGAAGCTGCAATCCGTGCCCTGCAGGCAGCAGGTCTGGATGTAACACTTATCAAAGACGTTACACCCGTTCCTCACAACGGTTGCAGACCCCCCAAACGCAGAAGAGTATAACCTAATATTAGGAGGTGTAGATCAATGGCAAGAGATAGAGTTCCCGTATTGAAAAGATGCAGATCCCTGAACCTGGATCCCATCTATCTGGGTATTGATAAAAAATCTAAAAGACAGAATCAGAGAGCAAACAAGAAAATGTCCGAATACGGTCTGCAGATGAGAGAAAAACAGAAAGCAAAATTCATCTACGGCGTACTGGAAAAACAGTTCAGAGGTTACTACGCACAGGCTGAAAAGATTGCCAAAAAAGAAGGCATCCCCGGCGAAAACCTGCTGATGCTGCTGGAAATGAGACTGGACAACGTAATGTTCAGACTGGGCTACGGCAGAACAAGAAAAGAAGCTAGACAGATTGTTCGTCACAAACACGTAACCGTAAATGGCAAGGCAGTGGATATCCCTTCCTACCAGGTTAAGGTTGGCGATGTAATCGAAGTGAAAGAAAAATACAAAACAATTCAGAGATACAAAGACGTTCTGGCTGCAACAGACGGCAGAATCGTTCCTGAATGGCTGTCCGCTAACCACGATGCACTGAGCGGTACAGTTGTGGCGAAGCCCACAAGAGTACAGATTGATGTTCCTGTAGAAGAAACACTGATTGTCGAACTGTACTCCAAATAATCATCGATTGTGTAGAGAAGTCAAAGGTAACGCCGTGGGGCTATATGCCCTGCGGCACTCTATCATAAAAAAGGGAGGTTTGAACGAGTGTTTGAATTTGAAAAACCTCGCATTGAAATTGCTGAAATGGCACCCGATGGCACATACGGTAAGTTTGTTGTAGAACCCCTGGAAAGAGGCTATGGTACAACTCTGGGCAACTCCCTGAGAAGAATCCTGCTGTCCTCTCTGCCCGGTGCTGCAGTAAGCAATGTGAAAATTGATGGTGTACTTCATGAATTTAGCGTGATTCCCGGCGTAAAAGAAGACGTTACAGAAATCATTCTGAATTTGAAAGGTCTTGCGATCAAAAATACAAGCGAAGGCAACGAGCCGAAGATTGCTTACATTGACGTGGAAGGCGAAGGTGAAGTAAAGGGTTCCGATATCAAGTGTGACAGTGATATTGAGATTCTGAATCCCGAACATCATATCGCAACACTTTCCGGCGGCGCAGGCAGTAAGCTGTATATGGAGATCACAATCAACAAGGGCCGCGGCTATGTTGGTGCAGACAAAAACAAAAAAGACGATCAGCCAATCGGTATGCTTCCGGTAGACAGTATTTTCACACCTGTAACAAGAGTAAACTTTTTGGTGGAAAATACGCGTGTCGGTCAGATTACTGACTATGATAAGCTGTCTCTGGAGGTTTGGACAAACGGAACAATCGCACCCGATGACGCTGTAAGTTTCGGCGCGAAGATCCTGAATGAACACCTGAACCTGTTCATCGACCTGTCTGATAATGCGAAAGATACTTCTATCATGGTAGAAAAAGAAGAAGGCAAGAAGGAAAAAGTTCTGGAAATGAGCATTGAAGAACTGGATCTGTCTGTGCGCTCTTATAACTGCCTGAAACGTGCCGGCATCAATACGGTTGAAGATCTGGCAAATAAGACAGAGGACGAGATGATGAAGGTTAGAAACCTTGGACGCAAGTCTTTGGAAGAAGTATTGAACAAAATGGCGGAACTGGGTCTTTCCCTGAAGCCTAGTGACGAATAATTTCGTCATAGAGTAACCTATTATTTACCGTTTGATTACGGCTCCACATAAGACCGAAGAGTAGTGGGGACGGGCTCAGTCAGACGGGTATCCATGAGGAGGATTTAACCATGCACGCATCCGGTTATAGAAAACTTGGTAAAACAACACCCCAGAGAAAAGCTCTGCTGAGAAACCAGGTAACAAATCTGCTGTATCACGGCAAAATCAAAACAACAGAAACAAGAGCAAAAGAAGTAAAGAGAATCGCTGAAAAGCTGATCACACTGGCTATCAAAGAAAAAGATAACTTCGAAGAAGTTACAGTAGCAGCTAAGGTTGCAAAGAAAGATGCAAACGGCAAACGTGTGAAAGAAGTTGTAAACGGCAAGAAAGTAACTGTTTATGACGAAGTGCAGAAAACAATCAAAAAGGATAAGGCTTCCAGACTGGTTGCAAGAAGAGCAATTCTGGCTTACCTGTACCCCGTTACAGAAGTTCCTGCTGACGGCAAGGCAGTAAGAAAGAACACAAAGAAGGTTGACATGGCAGCTAAGATGTTCGACGAAATCGCTCCCAAATATGCCGGCAGAAACGGCGGTTACACAAGAATTGTGAAACTGGGCGCAAGAAAAGGCGACGGCGCTATGGAAGTTATTCTGGAACTGGTTTAATTTGATTCCGAATAGAAAATCAGAGACTTGCAAATAAGCGAGTCTCTTTTTTTATACTCGAAAAATGTAAGGGTACAATTTGGGAGAATCAGAGAGAATTACTGGGATTCTATTGACTTTTTAGCGAAAACTCCGTATCATATTGATAGCTGTGAGCATTTGCGCAATAGACTATACGAGGCGAAGAAACGCCGGAGAAACAGGTGAAATTATGAAAATGGTGAAGGCTGAAGGTCTGACCTACGAATATACAAAAATTATGGAAACAGACCACGGCACGGAGGAGCATCGGGTGGTTGCGTTGAAAAACGTGAACATCGAAATTGAAAAGGGTGAATTTGTTGTAGTTCTGGGGCATAACGGCTCCGGAAAGTCTACATTTGCGAAGCATATTAACGCATTACTACAGCCCACAGGCGGTACATTGTGGGTAAAAGGAATGAACACGCAGGAGGAAGGCTTGATTTGGGAGATTCGCCAGACGGCAGGGATGGTATTCCAGAACCCCGATAACCAGCTGGTTGCAACGGTGGTTGAGGAGGATATTGCATTTGGCCCCGAAAATATGGGCGTACCCCCGAAGGAAATTCGGATGCGCGTGGATGAAGCACTGGATGCAGTGCGAATGAAGGAATTTGCGGCTTATACGCCTTCCAAGCTTTCCGGTGGGCAGAAACAGAGAATTGCCATTGCAGGCGTGTTGGCGATGAAGCCGGACTGTATTGTTCTGGATGAGCCTACGGCAATGCTTGATCCTGTCGGCCGGCGAGATGTTATGGAAACGATTGAGCGTTTGAATAAAGAAGAAGGCATTACGGTGATTCTCATTACGCATTATATGGATGAGGCTGTGCGTGGAGATAAGGTATATGTGATTGATGACGGTGACCTTGTGATGAAAGGCACACCGAGAGAAATTTTTGTACAAGTGGAGAAGCTGAAGGAATATGGACTGGATGTGCCGCAGGTGACAGAGGTGACATACCTGCTGAGAAAAGAGGGTATTGATTTGCCTGCGGATATTCTGACGGTCGAAGAAATGGTAGGTGCATTATGTCAATTCAATTAAATCATTTGACACACGTTTACAACGAAGGCACCACCTTTGAAAAAGTGGCATTGAACGATGTGACACTGGAGATTCAGACTGGCGAATTTATCGGCTTAATCGGGCATACCGGCTCAGGAAAATCCACGCTGATTCAGCATCTGAACGGCATTATTTCTCCTTCTTCTGGCGAGATTCTGCTGGATGGCGAAAATATCCATAAGGATAAGGCAAAGCTGAAGGAGGTGCGCAGACGGATTGGTCTGGCGTTCCAGTATCCTGAATATCAGCTGTTTGAAATGACGGTATATAAGGATGTTGCATTCGGCCCGACGAATCTGGGGCTGTCTGCGGAGCAGATTCATGAAAATGTGGTTGCGGCATTAAATATTGTAGGAATTGACGAGACGTTTTACGAAAAATCTCCGTTTGAGCTTTCCGGCGGGCAGAAGCGCCGTGTGGCAATCGCAGGCGTGTTGGCAATGAATCCGGAGGTGCTGATTCTGGATGAGCCTACCGCGGGGCTTGACCCCAAGGGCAGAGATGAAATTCTGGCGGCAATCCACAAGCTGCATGAGGAAAGAGGAATTACGGTTATTCTGGTGAGTCACAGCATGGAAGATGTGGCAAGACTGGTAGACCGTATCATTGTGATGCACAAGGGCAAGGTTGCTATGACAGGTACGCCCAGAGAGATTTTTTCTCATCCCATGGAGCTGGAGCAGATGGGACTGGCGGCACCGCAGGTTAGCTATGTTTTTGCAAAGCTGAAGGAAAAAGGCTATGATGTGCCGACGGATATTTATACGGTTGAGGAAGCAAGGGATGCCTTGTTAAAATTGGTAAAGCAGGTGAAAGCATGATTAGAGATATTACAATCGGTCAGTATTATCCTGCGGAATCTGCCATTCATAAGATGGACGCAAGGCTGAAGCTGATGATTACCTTTGTTTTTATTGTAACTTTGTTTTTGGTAAATACCTTTGTGGGGTATGTGTTTGTTATTGCCTGCATGGGGCTGACAATTCGGGCATCGAAGGTGCCGTTTAAATTTATGACACGCGGTTTGAAGAGTATTATCGTTATTATTCTTTTTACGGTGGTCATCAATCTGTTCATGACGCAGGGGGAGCATGTTCTGCTGCGCGTGGGCTTTTTGCGGGTGACAATGGAGGGGGTACTTCTGGCGGCGAAAATGTGCGTCCGTCTGGTGCTTCTGATTATCGGTTCCTCTGTGCTGACATTGACGACAACGCCCATTCAGCTGACAGATGCCATCGAATATATTTTGAAGCCCTTCAAAAGAATTGGTGTGCCTGCGCATGAAATTGCAATGATGATGACGATTGCACTGCGCTTTATTCCGACACTGCTGGATGAAACGGATAAGATTATGAAGGCGCAGCAGGCGAGAGGTGCCGATTTTGATACGGGCAATCTGATTCAGAAGGCGAAATCCCTGATTCCCATTCTGGTGCCTTTGTTTATTTCTGCATTCCGCAGAGCAGAGGAGCTGGCAATGGCGATGGAAGCAAGATGCTACCATGGGGATGAACACCGTACGAGAATGAACGTGATGACAATGAAAAGCAGCGATTACCGCGCGGCAGTGATGGCTGCGGTCTATACAGTTGTGATTATCGGGCTGCGGTTTGTGGCAAAGGCAGTGCCGTTTATTATTTAAGAAAGAAACACTCTCCAATCGGAGGGTGTTTTTTCAAAAAATACAAAAGAGAAGGGTGAAAGCATGATTGGTTTGGGAACACTTATCAATGTTGGCGCGATTATCATTGGAGGCCTGCTGGGGCTGTTTCTGGGACGAAACGTGAAGGTGCGCTATCAGGATATCCTTATGATTGCTGTTGGGATTTGTGTGCTGATGCTTGGCATTGGCGGCACAATGGAGCAGATGCTTTCGATTACGGATGGAAGGCTTGCCAGCGGCGGTTCTATGATGCTGATTATTACCATGGCGGTTGGCGCTTTGGCAGGCGAATGGATGAATATTGAGAAAAAGATGGAGCAGTTCGGTGTCTGGCTGAAAAAGAAAACCGGCAGCAACGGGGATAATGCCTTTGTGGATGCCTTTGTAACGACATCGTTGACGGTCTGCATTGGCGCAATGGCAGTGGTTGGGGCGATTCAGGACGGGATTTACGGCGATTATAGTATTCTGGCGGCAAAGGCAATTCTGGATTTGATTATTGTATTTATCATGACGGCTTCGATGGGAAAGGGGTGTATCCTTTCTGCGATTCCTGTTGGAATTTTTCAGGGACTGGTAACGCTTCTGGCAAGGCTGATTGAGCCCTTTATGACAGAGGCGGCATTGTCAAATCTTTCCTTTGTCGGCTCAGTGCTGCTGTTCTGTGTCGGAGTAAATCTGGTCTGGGGCAAAAAGGTGAAGGTGGCGAATCTGCTGCCGGCGATTCTGCTTGCGGTGCTGTGGAGCTTTGCGCCTTGGGCATAAAAAGGAGAATAGGATTGATGAAACGGATTTTACTGACAATCGCATACGATGGAACGAATTATTCCGGCTGGCAGAAGCAGAAGGATGAAGCGGTGATCACTGTGGAAGGCGAACTGACGAAGGCTTTGCGGCTGCTGTTCCGCAATCCTGCGTTGGAGTGCGTCGGCGCAAGCAGAACGGACGCAGGCGTGCATGCCTTGGGGCAGCGTGCGGTGATTGACGTGGAAACAAGTATCCCGGCGGAGAAAATCCCTCTGGCGATTCGCTCCTTTTTGCCTGCGGATATTGTGGTGACAAAGGCGGAGGAAGTTGCAGAGACATTTCACCCACGGTTTGACTGTGTGAAAAAAACGTACGAATATCGTTTCTGGAATGCGCCTGCGAAGAATCCGAAGGAACGGCTCTATTCCGCCTATGTGCAGAAGCCGTTGGATGTGGAACGGATGAACGAGGGGGCAAAGGCATTTCTCGGAACGCATGATTTTGCGGCATTCTGTGCGGCAGGCGCGCAGGTTTCGACCACAGTTCGGACGATTTTTGACTGTCATGTGGAAAAGCAGGGAGAGAGTGTGCGGATTCTGGTGACGGGGGACGGCTTCCTTTACAATATGGTGCGGATTCTGGCAGGGACGCTGCTTGCGGTCGGCATGGGAAGGCTGGAGCCAAAGGCGGTTGCCACAATCATCGCAGGGAAGGACCGCCGCGCCGCAGGACAGACCGCAGAGCCGCAGGGCTTAACCCTTCTGGAGATTTTCTATGACGAAAAAGACCTGTACGGAGCAGCGAAAAATTGATAATTTAGCAAAAATCTCTTGACACGGTCTGTATACAAGATTATAATATAAGGGCTGTTAATATGATTTTAAGGCTGAAATCAGCTTTAAATATATGTTTCTCAAGGTGGGACCCAATAAGTTATGTGTTTTGCGCATAATGGAGATCGACCGTATTCGTTCCTGCGTTGCGGCGAAGTCAACGGGTCAAACAAAATAATATGACAGGAGGTAAAAACCATGAGAACTACTTACATCGCTAAAGAAGCGGACATCGTAAAAAAGTGGTACGTGATTGACGCTGAAGGCGTAACACTGGGCCGTCTGGCTTCCGAAGTTGCATCTATTCTGAGAGGGAAAAACAAACCTCAGTATGCACCCAATGCTGACATGGGCGACTATGTTATTATTGTGAATGCAGAAAAAGTTGCTGTTACAGGCAAAAAGCTGGAACAGAAAATGTATCGTCACCACTCCGGTTGGACAGGCGGTCTGAAAGAAACAAGACTGGACAAAATGCTGGAAACACACCCCGAAAGAGTTATCGAGCACGCTGTAAAAGGTATGCTTCCTAAGAATGCTCTGGGCAGAAAGATGTTCGGCAAGCTGCATGTTTACGCAGGCGCAGAACACCCTCACGCAGCACAGAAACCCGAAACACTGGAATTCAAATTCTAATCGAAGGAGGAAAGCATAATGGCAGCAGCTAGATATTACGGCACAGGCAGAAGAAAATCTTCCGTAGCTAGAGTATACCTGGTACCCGGCAACGGTAAAATTACAATCAATAAAAGAGACATCGACGAATATTTCGGTCTGGAAACACTGAAACTGATCGTTCGTCAGCCTCTGGAACTGACAGAAACAGCAGCAAAATTTGACGTTATCGTTAACGTTTGCGGTGGTGGCTTTACAGGTCAGGCAGGCGCAATCAGACACGGTATCTCCAGAGCACTGCTTCAGGCAGATGGTGACTACAGACCTTCTCTGAAAAAAGCAGGCTTCCTGACAAGAGACCCTCGTATGAAAGAAAGAAAGAAACCGGGTCTGAAAGCAGCAAGACGCGCACCTCAGTTCTCCAAGAGATAATCTTTCAAGAACGAAGATATCAAGGAAAGCCCATTTTTCAAGGGTTACAGAAGTTGTGGAATGCCGTCAGATGTGCTGGAATTTACATCGAATGCAACACATATGCAGCAGGTATGCAACAAAGATATTGATATGTATAGGACATTTTTCAGTAGAGATACTGGGGAATGTCCTTTTCTTTGTTTAAATCTTATTAATCGCATCTACAAGCTCCTTTATATCAAAGTGGGTATACACTTTCTCTGTGAGTGTCATTGCACCTGAGTGCCCCGCAATCTTTTTGATAATCGTCTGGTTAATACCAGCTTCTGCTAACATTGAGATGCATGTATGTCTGCAGCAGTGAGGTGTACGATTAATACCTAGCTGTTCCATCAATGGCTTGAAATAGCTATCGTAGTAGTTTCGGTATTCAAAATGTTTTCCAGCTTCTGTATGAAGTAAATATTCACATTCAGGGCAGGATTCATACCAAGCTTTGTAATATGGCAGAACTTTGTCTGCTATTGGAACTTTTCTGATACCATTTTCTGTTTTACTACAGATAACATCAAAATACTGTTCATTCAGATGAACATTCTCTTTCTTCAAATCAAGCATTTCAGAGATACGGACTCCGCTATATAGGAGCATCAATACTATCTGATAATATTTGTCTTCCTTTTGTTCCCAGATAATATCAATTTCATTTTTCTCAAACTTGTTTCTATCGTATTTGTTAGGGTTACGATCCTTGTATTGAACAATATCAACGAAGCTCGAATAATCTTTGTTGCAAATATCATTTTTCAAAGCATAATCAAATAGCTGGTTAAACAGGACTTTAATTTTCTTGAGGGTAGGGAAATTCTTGCCGCAGGTATCAATAACAGTCTGTAAATCAACTAATTTAATATCCTTGAAAATTTTGTTGTAAAGGGGTTCACAGGATTTATAGGATGCTGTGTATCCTTTTACATTAGATTCAGATATAGTAGGAAACTTACGCTTTGACCATTCTTCATAGACATCTGAAAATGTCATCTTAGCAGCCTTGGTATCAAATGGATTATTATTGTAATCAGCAAGCATTTGCAAGCCATCAGCTCTGGTAGCTGCATATCCAATTGTAATCATATCCTGAACCTGTTTGTCTTTCGCCTCATCGTAGTGCCAGCCTACAGTTTTTCTCACTTGATAAGGTTTTCTTCTTTTGCCGGAAAGCTTTACAACGCTTCCGTATCCGTTGGGTAACTTCATAAGCACCATCCTTTCGCTATTTACTAGAAAGCTGATAGCAAACGGATAAAATGATTGTTATTCGTGGGTTACCTTTGTCACACTTGGACGGATAGTCTTCCATATTTCGTAATTATCCTGTGTCTGGCTGCCATTATCAAGTAATTCTTTCATAGCCTGCCAGTCTTTAAGAAACTGAACAAGATTCTTATTGGAAAAGAATATACCGGGCTCTCCGTCTAAATCCTTGATAGAAATGTCAAATGTTTCATCAATAGCAAATAGTAATGGTAGTACATCACCATCAGCCTCGATATCAAATTCCATCAATGAATTAACATTGACACCAAGTGCATCTGCAATTTTTCTAAGCTGTTCAGGCTTAGGAAGATTCTTTCCAAGCTCATACTTACGGATTGCAACTTCATGTATTCCACAAGCTTCGCCTAGTTCTTTCTGGGTTAAACCACGAAAGGTTCGTATTAATTTAATCTTTTTACCGGTATTCATTGCCTCAACCTCCTGTTGTTGTAAATGTAACACACTAATATTTAATAGTCAACATTAAATTTTAAACTATTGACAGAGCAAATAAAGGTCTGTATAATACAAAACATAACAGAGCAAGAAATGCTCTGCATAAAAAGAGGAGGTGGTAGAGATGCCAGAAGTTATCTATCAGGGTGATTTACCAGCTTTTACAGGGAGAAATGTACCAATAAAAGAGATTGCAAGTGCAATAGGGAAGGACGCACAGTATGTAAGGCTGGGAATACAACAAGGATTACTCAAATTTGGAACGGCAATAAAGGTAGGGAGCTCAAATGAATTCAGCTATTATTGTCCGGATAAAAAAGTTTGGGAAGAAACAGGATATTTTAACAAAGAAGCAGTATAGCAAGGAGGATGAATATGGTTGAAAAACAGAATGTTGAACTGAAACTTATCCATATGGAGGATGTGGTTTCAAAAGAGGTGGAATGGCTATGGTATCCATATATACCATACGGAAAGATAACAATAATTGAAGGAGATCCGGGAGAAGGAAAGACAACTCTGGTTCTCAAATTAGCGGCAGCTCTTAGCATGGGCTTGCCGCTTCCATGTGACGATGATAAGGAATATGAACCTATTCATATCATATATCAGACAGCAGAAGATGGAATTGAAGATACGATTAAGCCCAGATTGGAAAAAGCAGGAGCAGATTGTTCCATGATTCGGGTTATTGATGAGACAGATAAGGAATTATCAATGACAGATGATAGGCTGGAGCAGGCAATAATAGAGACTGGGGCAAGGTTAATCATTCTTGATCCGATTCAGGCATATATCGGAGCTACAGTTGATATGCACAGAGCAAATGAAATAAGACCGGTGCTAAAGCATCTTGGAATAATAGCAGAAAAGCATAATTGTGCAATTATTCTTATTGGTCATATGAATAAGGCATCTGGCAGTAAATCAACATACAGAGGACTTGGTTCTATTGATATACAGGCAACTGCCAGAAGTGTTCTGCTGGTTGCGAGGCTTCGTGATAAACCGAATATCAGGATAATGGCACATGATAAATCTTCATTAGCTCCGGCAGGAGATGCGATAGGATTTGAAATGACGGAGGATAATGGAATGGTCTGTATAGGACCATATGACATCACCATAGATGAGCTGTTATCTGGTAATGAAGGAAGAGGCAAAAAGAAGCTCGACATTGCGGAGAATTTTATCAAAGAATACTTTGGTACCAATAAGGTGATTCCGTCTAATGAAATAATGATGGAAGCTGCAAAAAGAAGCATTAAGAGAAACACGCTTCTATCGGCAAAGAAAAAGCTGGGAATAACATCAGATAAAGAAAAGGCAGAAGATGGAACAATTTACTGGACTTGGATAATGCCAGAATAAAGAGTTTAACAATCTGGATGTTTGGAAAAGCAGATTCTAAATTCTAGGAAGAGTTTAGAGTCTGCAACTATAAAAAGTACAGATTATTAAACTCTTGGTAATAGTAAAGATAATATATAAAACCCTCGGAGAGCCCACTGCAATTTTGGCTTGCCAAAACTGCTAGGGGATTATCATCTGTGGCAGAGCCAAGATGATAACTGCACTGCTCCGATAGATTTAACAGATAAAAAGGTAGTACAGATAAGGAGATGCGAATGGGAAATATTTCATATACAGCTCATGTGAGCAATAAGAAAAGTGCCATTACATCGAAATCTAAGCTTGCAGCTGTTGCAAAGCATAACCTGAGAAAATATAAATCATCAGATTATAGCAAAGACAACATTTGTATCATATATGGTACATCAAATCTGATTGATGATGTAAAAACAGTATACCATAAAGAATTCGATGAGGCATTAGAAGAATATAATAAAAAGCAGATACGACCAGACCGAAAAATAGAAGATTATTTTGAACATGTTGCAGGTAAGGAACAGGATATGGCAGTTGAAATAATCATTCAGATAGGTGACAGGGAGTTTTGGAAGCAATTTGATGATATGAAGTCATATATGAAATTGTCATATCAGATAATACTGGACGAGCTTAGAAAGAGGCTTCCACAGTTTGTAGTTGCAAATGCTGTGGTTCATCTTGATGAGGACAGTCCGCATATGCACATTGTCGGAGTTCCTGTGGCAGATGGATATAAGAAAGGTCTTAGCAAGCAGGTGTCAAAACGTAAGGTATTTACTAAAGATGTGTTATCACGAGTGCTGCAGGATGAGCTTCGAGAGGTGGCGAATAAAGAAGTGAATGACTGGTTTGGGAAACAGATAAAAGAAAAGTCGAAAGGTCGAAATCATGATCTGACAGTTGCGGAATATAAAGTGGCACAGGAAACAGAACATTTGGAACAGATACAGGAACAGGTGCATGATGCGGATATTAAGTTGTTTGCTTCAAAAATTGCTTATAAGGAGTTGGAGCGTAGTCAGACTAAGGAACTTAATGAAAAACGTTCAGAACTTCAATCGGTAAGGCAAGAGATTGCAAGCGTGACGGACAAGGCAAATGAAGCAGTAGAATTGCTTGGTAAGATCAATGCATTTATATCATCATTCAGATTATTCGCTCCGACAATAGAAGAATATGCTAATCATGTTGAAGCAGATAAGATTATAGAAGCAGGAAACTCGTTCAGAGGAATATTTTATGAAATAGGAAAGCTGCTGGAGACATTTAAAGAACTGATAAAAGAAGGATTATGCTGGTTTCCAAGGCTTATGAGGTGGAAAACTTCTAAGGGTGAAGTAGCTCCGGTATTCATAGAGAAAAGCAATGGATATTCATATTCGGTGTATGGGTATATGAATGTGGATACTAAGGAATATTATAGTAAAGAGTCAATTCAATGGGAGATTAAGGCAGGTAACAGGACAGGAACAGTTGAACAGATGGATGCTAATGTTGAGGCTATGGCAAGAGATTTGCAGGAGATATTGAGAATTGGAGCGGAGCAGAAGAGGTTGTGGGAGGTGTATGAGGGAAGATAAAAATAAGGTATCTTGAATATAATTTTCAAGATACCTTATAATATTAGTTAAGAACTGATTTCCCTGCCAAATTTATATCCGAGATTATATGCATCAATAGCACTCTTATGGCGTACAGCACCGGCTTGACTATCGGGCAAATGAGAAAGATCTGATTGTGGGGAATTGCCTTGTAGAGCATCTTTTAGTCCCTCTTCATAAGCACAAGCGGCACAGATATGTCGTCCCCCGTTTCTATTATCTTGAGCTTCTGGAAGCTCATTAAAACCTTGCAAATATCGATGTTGTTTGTTACATATAGCCATATTGAAACACCTCCTATATGATAGTTTCTAAAATAACTATCGATGCTTATAGACCAATAGCATATAATGGTAAGTTATCAAAGTAATGAGGACAATCAAGTTCATCCATATAATCATAATAATCTTGATATTTGGGAACATTAAACCAATCAGATGACAATAGATAGATATAAACCAAATCGTAGGGTATGTGAGACTTTTTCTGTAAAATAATGTTTAGAAGGTTCTTCTATGATACAATAAATATCATTAGGAGGACCTTT
>NZ_WQPP01000001.1:0-6459 GCF_018785345.1 Clostridium sp. MCC345 | reverse complement strand
AAGATGGGTGCAAGAAACCGCCTGCAATGGAAACGGGTGCTGACCGATGCTAACGGATGGAACAATCCAAAAAATTGTGAACTGTGGCGGAGTGAATGGGCAAAGGTGTGTAATGAACATCTTCCTTTGCATAATCAGGTCGATCACCGTTCTTATGAAAAACAGGGAAAACTCCAGATTCCTACCATCCATGAAGGCGCTGACGCAAGAAAGATTGAACAAAAGTTTCTTGCCGGGCAGGAAATAAAAGGTTCGTGGAAAGTAGCGGAAAATCAAATCATAAAACAACAAAACACGTTATTGCAAAAGATACTGGACACCTTTGGAAAAGTATCGGGTGCATTATCATTATGGAAGGAGCGATTAAATGACATTAGAAGAAAGCCGGGAAATTATACCCTTAATGGAATCCATGATTGGGCAAATCGAAGAACAGCAGACCTTAATGGCAGAAATGATTCTGGAAATGCAGAACCGGGACACCCAACTCTCTCTTATGCAGGAACAGAATCAGAAATTGCAAAAATTAAACAGCGAGTTATCCGAGCTGCTCAACATTTTGCCAAATACCGAGGAACTGCTTTCCAAGATGGAAGAACAGAAAACGAAGATAGAACTTTTGGAAAACGAAAATCAGCAATGGCAGAAATTGGTACAGAAACTGAACAGCGAAAACAGTTTATTACTGAAACAGAACACCGAATTGCTGAACTGGAACAGCAGATAGAGAAAGGACGTGATATAGATGAACGAATCCAGAGAATCAAAGAACGCCGAACAGTTGGAAGAACTTCTCCTCTTGACCGAGGAGATACAAGAAGAACTGGAACAGAAAGACCAGCTTATCGTGGAACTAAAGACACAGCTCAACGAATCTCTGACCTTGAACGAGAAATTAAACAAAGAGAACAGAGCCGGGAATATTCAAGCATTAAAGAACGACTTGAAGCTAGCAGACAGAGCATTGCGGAACGAGAAAGAGAAGCTGCGAAGCGCAAACGTCACGATAGGGGAATGTCAAGATAAAATACGATGCTTAACACAACAACGGGATTATGCCCGGACACATCAGAAAATCGTAGAGATACCGGTAGAAAAGCCGGTACTCTATGAAAAATGTGAAGCCTGTGACCGGACAGACTATCAGAATGCAAAAGCAAAATACGAAACACAAAAAGAGCGACTTGCAGGACAATATAAAGCAAAAACGGTAATGTTCCAAACAACCTTGTTCCTTCTTGCAAGGTATTCGCTGACAACCACTCTTTTTCAGGCAGTACAGTCAGATGTGCTCCTTTCCGATTGCAAATCATTCTTCCATGATGCAGCGTCATTCATACAAACTTTTATCGGTTGGACGATTGAGGTCGGGCAATCTGTGGCACAGATTAGCACAAAAATTCCAAATCCTTTTATAGCCGGAATGGTATATTGGATATTGCTAATATTGATTGTAGGAATATGTGTGGCAGGAACAGGGATACTGGCGATACTGATAGAAATAAAGGTTATAGAATTATATAGGGAAAAGTGTTGGGATGTCATTACTCTACTGATGATACTGACAAGTGCTGCTGTCATCATTTATTTTGGAGAAGCAATCAAAAAAGCACTGTCAGTAAATCTTCTATTGCTTTTTGTACTTTTGCAGGGCGCATATGTTGGACTTAGGTGTTATTTAGAATCGTACCTTGAGAAAAGAAACTATTAAGCATTTTTTACAAAGCTATGTACAAAATCATTCTAAAATTCCCATTCAATAATACGATTGAGAAAACCTCTCTGATACAGTATAATAAAGTGTCAGGGAGGTATCTCTATGAAGGAAAAAATACTAATCATTGAAGATGATTTTACGATACAAACACAGCTTAAAACTCTTTTGTCTGGGAATGGATATGAAGTATTTGCAGTTACGGATTTTTCCAAAACAATAGAGCAGTTAAAAGAAGCTGCGCCACATCTGGTTATTCTGGATATAAAACTTCCGGGGAATAACGGTTTTGAAATATGCTCGGGGATTCGCACCTTTTCAGATATTCCGATTGTATTTGTAACAAGCAGCAATACAGATATGGACGAACTGAACAGCATTATGCTGGGTGGAGATGCGTTTATCACAAAGCCTTATAATCCCGCTATTCTTCTTGCTAAAATTGCTGCATTGTTAAAGAAAGCCTACCGTTCCCCTCAAACAGAAATTTATATGTGGAGAGAAGCTACCCTGCATTTGGAGAGTAGCATGATAGAGTACAAAGGACAGAAAGCAGAATTGACAAAGAATGAATTGAAAATCCTCTACTACCTTTTTAAGAACTCCGGAAAAATCTGTTCCAGAAATGATATTGTGGATTTTCTTTGGGACAATCAGCTTTATGTTGATGATAACGCCCTAAGTGTCAATATTACCCGTATTCGCGACAAACTGGCAGCAATCGGACTCGTAGATTTCATTAAAACAAAACACAGGCAAGGATATACATTATGAGTGGAAAACAATATTTGAAAAATCAACTCCCCGTTATTTTAATCAATCTGCTGGGTATGCTTGTCCTTGCTTTGTTCCTGATTGCAAGCGATAATCCTATCCAAACAGTCCTGTTTATTTTTGCAGTCTGGTCGATTGTCCTTGTTTTATCTTTGCTGGCATTTTATTTCTCACGAAAAAAATATCTGAATAAATTGCTCAATATGACGGAGCAATTAGAAGAACGATATTTATTGCCGGAAATCATGCAAGTGCCGGAAAGGGCTGATGAACAGGTTTTTTACCAGATTATGAAAATGGCTGAAAAATCTATGTTGGAACGGATTGGCGAAGTACAGAGGGAACGCAGGGAATATAAAGAATACATTGAACAATGGATACACGAAGTAAAAACACCAATTACAGCGATGAAGCTGCTGTGTGAGAATAACCGTTCTCCCTTTTCCAGAGAGGTATTGGCAGAGTTAGAGAATATCAACCAATATACAGAACAGGCACTTTACTATGCCCGGAGTGAACACGCTGAAAAAGACTATTCTGTCCGTGAAGTCAATTTATGCGATGTTGTGCATAGTGCAATCGCAGATAATAAGTATCTTTTGCGTCAAAGCAATATGTCAATTCAGATAGACGATATAGAAACAAAAGTTTATACCGATGAAAAATGGGTGCGGTTCATCTTAAATCAGATTATCGGTAATGCAATCAAATACCATGCAGAGCAGCCTATTTTGCACTTTGGGGCAACAAAAACGAATGACAAGATTGTGCTATCTATCAGCGATAATGGGATAGGTATTCCTAAAAGTGATTTACCCCGTATTTTTGAAAAAGGATTTACAGGTCAGAATGGGCGAACCGGGAAAAATTCTACTGGAATTGGCTTATATCTTTGCAAGCGTCTATGTGATAAACTGGGAATAGGGCTTACTGCTTATTCCGAAAACAGAGGAACAACGATTTCACTTATCTTTCAAATGAATGATTTTATTATCGGAGTGCAGGGCTGACAGGTTCTGCACTTCTTACATTTTTGTAAGAACTGTGTAAGAAAACTTGATACAAAAAATGAGATACTCCATTTACAATAAAGATATGGAACAGTTAAGGAGGTTTATCAGATGAATACGATTTTGAAACTGGAACATATCCAGAAATATTATGGCAATGAAGGGAATATTACCAAAGCCATTAAAGACATTAGCTTTTCTGTGGAAGCTGGGGAATTTCTCGGAATTATGGGTGCGTCCGGTTCTGGAAAGACAACGCTGCTCAACTGTATTTCTACGATTGATACCGTAAGTGCAGGGCATATTTTTTTAGATGGAACAGATATAACGGAAATCAAACCAAAATCCCTTGCCCGTTTTCGCAGGGAGAATTTAGGGTTTATATTTCAAGACTTCAATTTGCTGGACACATTGACGATTTCAGAAAATATTGCACTGGCATTAGCAATCAACAAAGTCCCTGCCGGGAGCGTAGAATCCCGCATTTTGGATATAGCCGGAAAGCTGAATATCAGCGATATTCTAAACAAATATCCTTATCAGGTATCCGGCGGACAAAAACAGCGTTGTGCTTGTGCAAGAGCAATTATCAACAACCCGAAGCTCTTACTGGCAGATGAGCCGACAGGGGCATTAGACAGCCATTCCTCACAAATGTTGCTGTCTACCATTCAAAGTATCAATGAACAGCTTAGGGCGACAATTCTTATGGTAACTCATGACGCTTTTACCGCCAGCTATGCCAACCGTATTCTTTTTTTGAAAGACGGAGAAATCTTTATGGAACTGCGCAAGGGCAACGACAGCAGAAGTGCTTTTTTTGATAAAATTCTGAATGTCCTTACCATGATCGGAGGGGGACAAAGCCATGTATGCTAAACTTGTTTTCAGAAATGCAAAACGGTCTGTAAAAGACTATCTGGTCTACATTGTCACAATGACAATCTGTGTTACCTTGTTTTATGCGTTCTTGTCTATTTCCAGTAGTTATTATAGCCCGGATATAGGCAGCGAGTATGATTTTACTCTGTTAAGTGACGGAATGAAAATTGCAATCTGCATGATAACATTGCTGTTGTTATTTTTGATACGGTTCGTCAATCATTATATGCTAAGACGAAAGCAAAAAGAGTTTGCTGTCCAGTCCATTATGGGAATGGAACAAAAAACTATTGGCAGGATTTTCTTTGCAGAAACACTGATTATGGGTATGTTTTCCATTTTGATTGGTATTTTTTGCGGTGTATTTTGCTCTCAATTCATTACCGCAATGCTCCTTACTGCTTATGGAGAGCCTTATGAAATCTCATGGACATTGTTCCCGGACACCGTTTTGCTGACAGTGATATTTTTTGTGGTAAGTTTTTTTGTGGTAGGAGTTTTCAATACACGCACAATCAAAAAAACAAAAATTATTGATATGCTTTCCGCAGAGAAAGAAAATGAGCCAGAATTGAAAAAGAGCCGATTCATTCCTGTCGTAGTAATTCTGTTTTTAATGTTTACTTTATGGGAATTGTTTTCAGGAATACAAAATGTCCGATTTTATTATGACTCCCGCTTTGTTTTCCCGGTGAAAATCATGTATTGGGGAAATATTTTGCTCCCTGTTGTTACATTAGGCTGGGCGGCATTATGGATGTTGAAAAAGAAAAAAATTGCTTTTCAAAAGTTGATTGATGGGCTGCTTATTTGTTCTGTATTGCACGCCTTTTTAGCAGCAAGCGTACCTGCTCTTACCAATCAATACTATTTGCCTTTACATGGTGGAATACTGAATCAATATCTGGTATTTGTATTGATTGATTTGCTCTTCTTTATTTGTGCATTGATTTATCTTGCCAGCAGCTTGATTGTAGCATGGAAAGTAAAATCGCCGGAACATAGATACAAGGGAGAAAACCTGTTCTTTTTCGGGCAAATTATATCAAAACTAAATACAACCAGCAAAACAATGACGCTGATTTGTATAACCCTTGTCCTTGCAATCTTCATGTTTATTGCCGCCCCTATTTTGACGGGCTGGGCTTCAGGTTATTTGGATATGCGCTCTATGTATGATGTGCAGGTATATTCAAGATATAATGACGTATATGAAGAAGAAAATCTGCCGCAAGACAGTTATGAAATCATTACTGAGTTTCTGACAGAACACAAAATAGATACAGTTTATGATTGCACGTTCAATCTATATCTGCCAGAGAAAGACGATTTTCACAACAGACAGAAATATGATTTTCCGATTGTAGCAATTTCTTTGAGTGATTATAACACTATACGGGAAATGCTGGGTTACGAACAGATTTCTCTGGAGGAAGATGAATTTACAACACAATGGAAAGCAATCGCCACCGAGGAAGAACGGGATAGCTTTTTGAAAGAACACACCAGCATTATGACAGACGCAGGAGAATTGACTCTTTCCGGGCAGTCCTATTATGAGGATCCGATTGGAGAAACAGCGTACAATTCCTATACAAATGTATTGTATGTACTTCCAGACAATATTTGTGAAAAGCTGTTGCCAGTAATAAAAAACCGATATATTACAACAACGGAAAATATCTCCTATGAAAATGCAAGGAAACTGGAAAAACTTTTTACAGAGAAATATCCCGAGCAGGCAGAAACCGGGGCTATTTATGGCGTGCGTTTTAGCACACTGCAAATCAATAGTTCCATAGCAAATAACTTTATTTTACAGACTGCAATGATTTATGGTGCTGTCGTACTGATGGTTATATGTCTTACCGTACTTTCTTTGCAACAACTCTTAGACGCAGGACAATATAAATATCGCTTCTCTGTACTCCGAAAATTGGGGGCGGAAGAAAAGCATATCGGAAAACTTATCTTGCAACAATTAAGTGTTTGGTTTGGGGAGACTATGAGAAAAAGTCTGTAAATAAGATTCTTCTATGATATGTGAGGGTGGTAAGCCTGAAAATCAGGCTTCTCACC
>NZ_WQPP01000017.1:0-261398 GCF_018785345.1 Clostridium sp. MCC345 | reverse complement strand
CAATACTAATAGATCGAGGGCTTGACCAAAAAAAGATTACTCAAGGATTGCTAAGTTTGTATTCAGTTTTGAAGGTGTAACACCTTAATAAAAGAAAGATTTCCGGTGATGATGCGCCTAGGGGACACACCCGTTCCCATTCCGAACACGACGGTTAAGACCTAGGCGGTCGATGGTACTTGGTGGGCAGCTGCCTGGGAGAGTAGATGGTCGCCGGAATCCAATTTCTTTTTTCATGTCAAATCTGTTATGGTGGGTATGGCGCAGTTGGTTAGCGCGCCAGATTGTGGCTCTGGAGGTCGTGGGTTCGAATCCCACTATCCACCCTTTTGTGGGTCATTAGCTCAGTTGGTAGAGCACTGGACTTTTAATCCAGGTGTCCCGGGTTCGAGTCCCGGATGACTCATTTTTCATTTGTGCAGCCGTGGCGGAATTGGCATACGCGCTAGACTAAGGATCTAGTCCGGGTTTCTGGGTAGGGGTTCAAGTCCCCTCGGCTGCAGCGTATGCGCGAGTGGCTCAGTGGTAGAGCATCGCCTTGCCAAGGCGAGGGTCGCGAGTTCGAATCTCGTCTCGCGCTTTTTCTTTCAGCAGTTTGCATTATCGTATATTGGGCTATCGCCAAGCGGTAAGGCACAGGACTTTGACTCCTGCATTCGCTGGTTCGAATCCAGCTAGCCCAGGTCTCAAATCCAGCTGATGGTTGGTATAATGGGGTATCGCCAAGCGGTAAGGCAACGGATTCTGATTCCGTCATTCGCAGGTTCGAATCCTGCTACCCTAGTTTAAGAGAGTCTGAAAAGGCTCTCTTTTTCTTTGCATAAAAACAGATTTATGGAATCGTCAGAAGAAATTTCGACGATTTTTTGCGTTTTTTCCAAAACTTTTTTCAAAACAGTTGTCAGATTT
Source organism: Clostridium sp. MCC345 (assembly GCF_018785345.1). Taxonomy (NCBI): domain Bacteria; kingdom Bacillati; phylum Bacillota; class Clostridia; order Eubacteriales; family Clostridiaceae; genus Clostridium; species Clostridium sp. MCC345. Next base: position 260,489 of record NZ_WQPP01000017.1, on the reverse strand, counting down.
CATTATTTTTCGGAGAATAGATAGATAAAGGGAGGAGGGATTGCATGGACGAAAGAAGTCTGCTGACCTTATTACAGAAAAGGCCGAATGAGGGCATGAAGGAATTGATGCGGCAATATATGGGGTATTGCTATTACATTGTGAGAAACAAGCTGGCGGAATTTCCGCAGGAAGACATCGAGGAATGTGTGAGTGATGTTTTTGTGGACGCGTATCGTTATCGGGAAAAGATTGATTTGGAAAAAGGCGGATTTCGTGTATTTTTAGCAACGCTTGCGCGGCGGAGGGCGGCAGATTGCTACAGGAAAAAGGCAGAAAATCTGCCTCTGCACGAAGAAATACAGGAGAATCCGAAGGAGGTATCCTTTGAGGACAGGGAAGTGCTGCTTCAAGCAATTCGTTCCTTGGGAGAACCGGATGAAAAAATATTGATTTGGAAATTTTATTATGGCTATCCGACAAAAACGATTGCGTCTGCGTTAGGGTTAAAGGAGAACACAGTGGACCAGAAGGTGCGGCGTGGCTTGGAAAAGCTGAGAAAAGCATTGGAAGGAGGGGGATTTTATGAAGGATGTATTTGATTATCTGGAGGAGGAAGATCTCCTGCGGAATTTGCCGGAAGCACTGCCGCAGATGGAGGACGAAACAGCGGCGAAACGGATAGAGAAAATGGCACTGGAGAAGCTGCAGGCGGAAGCAAAGCAGCAGAAAAAATGGCAGAAAAGGCGTATTCTGATTGCGGCAGTTTGCTGTCTGGTTGCGGTCGGGGCGTTTGCACGCAAGCCGATTGCGGCATATTTCCAGCGTATCCTGCATTATCTGCCCGGTGTTGGGGTTTATATCAACGATACAGACGCGGAAATTTATGAGGTGCAGATTGACAACCCTGTGCAGGAGAAGGACGGCGTGCGTGTGGAGCTGAAAGGTTTTTATTGTGAAAACAATATGCTCAAAGGGGATTTTGTATTCACCGGAGAGGGTTTGCCGACAGAAAAAAACGGAAAAGATAAAATTGTCGATGAATTGTCTGAAAAATATGAAGTCACCTACTATTACGGAGAAAAAAGCAGGGTGATTTGGTTTTCCGGTTGTGGCTGGCATATAAGCAATGAAGGCAAGGTGCTGCAGTATACGCCGCACTGCTCGGAACGGCTTTATCTGAAGGATGGCTGTTATGACTACGCGTTTTCGATTAAGGGCTTCGATGAGAAAATTCATTTGAAGGTAGTGAAAGCGAAAACAACGGAAAATCCCAAAGACCTTGGATATTCGGTAACGAAAAATAAAACTTCGGTGGTTGCAAATGCTGATGTAGATGGAAATACGATTGCGGTGGAATATTACCTGATTCCCTCTGCTGAGGTGGCGCAGGCAATGAAGGATTGGTTTCATACGGGAATTAACATTTATCCGTATCAGTTTGAAAAGGATTCGTATGTCTATATTTTGAATGCAGCGGGAGAACGGATGAGCATGCAATATGATTCGCTGGAAAACGGTGGAAAGTTTATATTAGAAGGAACGGAAAGGGATTTTCCTCTGACATTACATCGTACAGCCTATACGGGAACGGACAAGGAAACGCACGACGTGGAGATTCCCTTGACGGAAGGGGCGGAGCTGCCGCGGGTGAAATTCCATTATGGAACGGTTGAATTTTTATCTGCCGTACAGGAGGATACTATTTATGATAATCCCTATGATGAAATTGAGGAACCCAAAGAGGCAACGAAGATAACGGTGCGCTATCGGACGCTACCTGCAAAGGGAATCCGAAAGATGTACGCGGTCAATCTGGACTATGCCGATGATGAGCAGGAATTTGGACGTATTCCGTATGACAGCAGTGAGGAAGAAAAGGATGGGATTTTAGTGCAGGAGGATATTTTCTACCTACCCAGAGGAAAACGGGAAAATATCACCCTTACGCTGAAAAACCCCTCCTATTGGGTTGGCGGCTCCTATGATGTGGTGATTGAAAAGCCGCGGAGCAAAAAATAAATAGCTTGGAGAGAGGAAGAATTTGCATGCAGATTCTTCTTCTTTTTTATGGAAAAGAGAAAAATAGCTTTCAAAATTGCATATACAATGGTATACTATTAACATCTATACATCTGTAAAAAAATAGCCGAAGGTTTTTAGAATAGGAGGCTGGTCAGTATGGCAGCAAAATTAGAAAACGAATATGGCGTTATCAGTATTGATCGCGAAGTGATTGCAAGGATTGCAGGCTATGCGGCGATTGAATGTTACGGCATTGTCGGCATGGCTGCAAAAAATGTGAAGGATGGCTTGGTGCAGCTTTTGAAGCTGGAAAGCCTGACAAAGGGAATCAAAATGCGCATTGATGCAAATAAGGTAAGTATTGATTTGCATATTATTGTGGAATATGGTACCAATATTTCCGCCATTGCAGATAATATCATCAGCACTGTGAAATATTCTGTGGAGGAATTTACAGGGGTTGAGGTTGAGGATGTAAATATTTTTGTTGATGGCGTAAGGGTCGACAACTGAGCAAGAGGAGGAACTATTGGTGAGCAGTACAACGAAATTGAACGGTGTTCGCTTAGGCAGAATGATGATTGCCGGTGCGAATGAATTGGCATCAAATAAACAGCTGGTAGACGCAATGAATGTATTCCCCGTACCAGATGGGGATACCGGCACAAATATGTCTCTGACCGTTATGGCGGCGGCAAGAGAAGCAGAGAAAAACGGCTCCTTACAGGTGGCGGATATCGCAAAGGCGGCATCCGGCGGAGCCCTGAGAGGCGCAAGAGGGAACTCCGGCGTAATTACTTCTCAGATCTTCCGTGGCTTTGCAAAGGCATTGGAGGGCATGGAGGAAGCAGGTGTGCAGGAGCTGGCTGCGGCGGCAGAGCAGGCAGTGAAAACAGCATATAAGGCAGTGATGAAGCCGAAGGAAGGTACGATTCTGACAGTTGCAAGAGGCTGTGCGGAGGCTGCGGTAAGGCTGGCAGAGGAAACAGACGAAATCGAGGTATTCCTGAAGGGCATTATCGAGGACGGACACAAGGTTCTGGTGCAGACACCCGAAATGCTCCCTGTGTTGAAGCAGGCAGGCGTTGTGGATGCAGGCGGCAGAGGTCTGCTGTATATTCTGGAGGGCGCACTCAAGCAGATGGGCGGCGATTTGCCCGTTGTGTTGCAGGAGAACCAAAACACAGCGGCACCCGAAATGAATTTTGCATCCTTGGCTTCTGTGGAAAATGAAAGCATTACCTTTGGGTACTGCACAGAGTTTTTCATCAACGTAGACCATGCGGATGAAGGCGTGACAACAGCACTGAAAGCATATCTTGGCACAATTGGGGATTCCATTGTTTGCGTTGCGGATGATGATATCATTAAGATTCATGTGCATACAGACCATCCCGGCTTGGCGATTGAAAAAGCATTGACCATCGGCAGTCTGAGTGGCCTGAAGATTGATAACATGAGAGAACAGCATACAAATAAAATCAATTTCAGCGCAGAAGCACCCAAGGTAGAAGCACCCAAGGCGGAGCAGCCTAAGAAGGATGTCGGCTTTGTTTCTATTTCCGCAGGCGAGGGGCTGACGAAGATTTTCAAAAACCTTGGTGTGGATGAGGTCATTGAGGGCGGACAGACCATGAACCCCAGCACAGAGGATATCCTCAATGCGGTGGATAAAATCAATGCAGAGCATATCTTTATTCTGCCGAATAATAAAAACATCATTTTGGCGGCAGAGCAGGCGGCAAAGCTGAGCGAGGAGAAAAAGCTGCATGTCATTCCTTCCCGTTCCGTTCCCGAAGGTATCAGCGCGATGTTCTGCTATGAGCATGACGCAGACCCCGATGAAATGGAAGCGGCAATGAAGGATGCCATTCAGCAGGTGGATACCGCAACCGTAACCTATGCGGTCAGAGATACCTCCATCGGTGATAAGCAAATCAAGGAAGGCAATATCCTTGGGATGCTGAATGATGAAATCGAGGTAGTCGCAGAGGATGTGATGGAGGGCACGAAGGAGCTTTTGCGCAATGCCATCACAGAGGAAAGCGAGGTTGTCAGCATTTATTACGGTGCGGACACAGCAGAGGAGGACGCGAAGGAATTGTCTGCCTTTATCGAGGAAGAATTCCCCGATTGCGAGGTAGAGGTGCAGGACGGCGGTCAGCCTTTGTATTACTACATTATTTCTATTGAATAAAAATAACAAAACAAAATGGGGAGATTCTTAGATGAAATCTCCCTGTTTCTTTGTAGAAATCTTTGCGGAAAAAAGAAGGGAGGTGTGTCTCATGCGAGGACAGGATACGGTTTCCGTGCTCAAGGGCGTTGGCGAGCAGAGAGAAAAAAGGCTGCATAGGCTGGGTATTGTGACAGTGGAGGATTTGCTGACGCATTACCCCAGAGAATATAAGGACAGAAGCGAAATACTGAAAATTGCAGACCTGCCGCCGGATGAACCTGCTACCTTTCTGGCGCAGATAAAGGAGGAGGGGCAGAACAGCCGCCACGGCAGGCTTGTGTATACCAGAATGAAGGTCTACGACGAAACAGGTGCGGTTGGGGTGCTGTGGTATAATCAGCCCTACATGAAAAGCAGTCTGAAAATCGGCGAATGGTATCTTTTTTCCGGCAGGCTGCAAAAAAAATACGGCAGAACAGAGGTAGTTTCCCCTGAATGTGAGCGGATTGGGGAGAATTTCGCAGGGGGGCGCATCCTTCCGGTTTATCCTTCCGTAGAGGGGCTTTCGCAGAAAATGCTCCGCAATCTGATGGAGGAGGCCTTGAAGGAAATGAGCGGCGGCATGCAGGAGGAGCTGCCCCTCTGGCTGAGAAAGGGATATCATTTGGCGGAACGCAATTTTGCGATAGAAAACATCCATTTTCCCAAAACAGAGCAGGGCTTTTATGATGCCAGACGGCGTTTGGTTTTCGAGGAACTGTTTTTGTTGCAGACGGCACTTTATCAGCTGAAAAGTACGCTTGAGGAGAGGGGCGAAGGGATTCGGCTGAAAAAGAAAAAAGCCTTGCAGGATGGCGAAACGCTTCTTCCCTTTGCCCTGACAGATGCGCAGAAGCGCGTTCTTGCGGAAATCGTGCAGGACATGACATCGGGCAAAATCATGAACCGTCTGGTGCAGGGGGATGTTGGCAGCGGCAAAACGGCGGTAGCGTTGCTTGCGGCGTATTGGACAATACAGAATGGCTATCAGGCGGCAATGATGGCACCGACAGAGGTTCTGGCAAGGCAGCATGCGGCATCCTTCCGTGAGCTGCTGGAGCCGGCAGGGATTACGGTTGTTTTGCTGACGGGCAGCCTGACGGCGAAGGAAAAACGGGAACGTCTGGCGCAGGTCGCTGACGGCACGGCGCAGATGGTGATTGGCACCCATGCCGTGATTCAAAAGGGAGTCGAATTTCAAAAATTAGGTCTGGCAATTACGGATGAACAGCATCGCTTTGGGGTTCGCCAGAGAAGCACCTTGGCAGAAAAGGGCGAAAATGTGCATACCCTTGTCATGACGGCAACGCCGATTCCACGCACCCTAGCACTGATTCTATATGGCGATTTGGATATTTCTATTATTGATGAGCTGCCGCCCGGCAGACAGAAAATTGACACCTCGGCGGTAGACAGCAGATATCATCCGCGGATTTATGCCTTTATCGAAAAGCACGTTGTGGCAGGCAGACAGGCGTATGTCATCTGCCCGATGATTGAGGAAAATGAGAAATTAGAGGTGCAGTCCGTTCTGGAGTATACCGCGGAGCTGACAGAGGAACTGCCGCATTGCCGCGTTGCCTGTGTGCATGGAAAAATGAAGGCGAAGGAAAAGCAGACAATCATGGACAGCTTTGCGGCAGGGGAGATTGATGTTCTTGTATCCACAACAGTCGTTGAGGTTGGCATCAATGTGCCGAATGCAACCATTATGCTGATTGAAAATGCGGAGCGGTTCGGCTTGGCACAGCTGCATCAGCTGCGCGGGCGCGTTGGGCGTGGCGCGGAAAAATCGTATTGTATTCTGGTGAGCGACACAAAAACAAGGGTCGCGAAGGAGCGCATGAAAACCATGACGGAATCGGAGGATGGCTTTGTCATTTCCGAGAAGGACTTAAAGCTGCGCGGACCGGGGGAATTTTTCGGCATCCGTCAGCATGGTCTGCCGGAGCTGAAGATTGCAGACCTCTGTCGGGACTTGCCGATTCTGAAGGAGGCGCAGGCAGCAGCGGCAGAGCTTTTGCGGAAGGACAGGAATCTGGAGCAGACGGAGCATCAGCCCCTGAAAGCGCGAATCGCGGGATATTTGGACGGAAAACGTCTGGAAATGTGAGTTTTTCTGTGTTTTTTCTCTTTTTGGTTGTCAACTGAAATTTTTTTTGCTATACTCTAAACGATATCATGTAAAATTAGGTTTTTTGGGTGGTGCAGACAGTATGCGTGTCATCGCAGGAGCAGCAAAGGGTCATAATCTGCAAACCATCGAAGGGCTGGCAACCAGACCGACGACGGACAGAATAAAGGAAACCCTCTTTAATATCATAGCGTTCGACTTGCCCGAGGTAAGCTTTCTGGATTTATTTTCCGGCAGCGGTGCGATTGGGATTGAGGCACTTTCCAGAGGAGCGGCGGAGGCTGTTTTTGTGGAAAATGCGGCAGAATGTCAGAAGGTTATTCAGGCAAACCTTGTGCATACCAAGCTGCAGGGAAGAGCAAGGCTTTTGCAAACGGATGTGCTTTCTGCGCTGGACAGGCTTGCGGCGGAAGGAAAGAAATTCGACATTATTTTCATGGACCCGCCCTATGAAGCGGGGCTGTATACGTCCGTACTGGAAAGAATTGCGGAAAATGGTTTGTTAAAGGCGGAGGGGTATCTCATTGCAGAAGGCTCCTCGCAGATTGCGCTCACAATTCCGAAGGGTATGAAAATTTTGCGTGAAAAGGTGTATAAGACAACAACCCTGACGTTCCTGTGCGCGGAGGAAGAAAACGTATGAAAAAAGCAATTTATGCAGGCAGCTTTGATCCTGTTACCTTAGGGCACATGGATATCATTGAAAGAGCCGCAAATTTATTTGACTGTCTTGTGGTGGCAGTGTTGGAAAATCCCAACAAAAAATCTCTTTTCACTGTAGAGGAGAGAAAGCATCATCTGGAATTGGCAACAAAGCATATTGAAAACGTAGAGGTCGCTTCCTTTCAGGGGCTTCTGGTGGATTTTGCAAAGGAAATCGGCGCGAATATCGCAGTCAGAGGGCTGCGTAACACACTGGATTTTTCCGCGGAATATCCCATGTTTCTTATCAATCGCAAGCTGTATGATAAAATCGAAACGGTTTATCTGGCGGCGGATGAGGAGCATCTTGCCCTGAGCTCCACGAATGTGAAGGAAGTTGCTGTGTTTGGCGGAGATATCAGCTTTATGGTACCCGCTGAGATTAAACCTTTTATTATAGAAAAATATCAGAAGTGAGGGAGATAGAATGGATTCTGTATTGCAGTTATTAGATGAATTGGAAGATGTTATGGACAGCAGCAAGGCTGTGCCGTTCAGCAGTAAGGTTACTGTAAATAAAGAGGAAATTTACGATATTATCAGCGAAATCCGCATGAAGCTGCCCAATGAGCTGAAGCAGTCCAAATGGGTTATCGAGGAAAGAAATAAAATTCTGATTGATGCGCAGAGAGAAGCGGATGAAATCGTAAAAAATGCGGAAGACCGTATGGTGCGCCTTGTGGATGAAAACGAAGTAACAAAGAAGGCTTACGAACAGGCGGCGGCAATCATTGATTCTGCAAAGAAGACCTCCAAGGATATGCGTCTGGGCGCAATGGAATATGCGGAAAGCGTGCTGGCGGATGCGGAAGGTAAGCTGAAGGAGCTGAAATCCGTTGTTTACAGCGAAAGCATCAAGACAGATGATTACTTCGCGCAGACACTGGATGTTCTGGCGGAAAATATTCAGGAGCTGCGTATGGGCAAATGATTTCCCTTATCCTCTGCGGGAAATTGCATAGCAAAGCACCGCGAGGAAAAACAGGCTTGGCAAAAGCCAGAGAAAAGAGAGCGTAAAAGAGGTTTCTGTGAGCGAAAAAAACACAGGAACTTCTTTTTGTGCGTATGGATAAAAGAACGGATAGAGCAAAAAGAAAGAAAGACTGCTGAAAAGGGCATTGATAAGCTTCCCTTTGATGTAGTCTTTTTTTGATATGGGCATGGCGGCAAGCACGCCGAAGGTCTGTCCCAGAATGGAAAGACCGCCGAAGGAAACGAGAAATGCGACCAGCGTCAGCCGCAGACGCAGACCATCGGGGGAGAGGCTTAGGAGATGCGCTCCGTTTGTCATTTCCAGAATACCACTGCAAAGGCCGCGCAGTGTTTCCGTGGAAAGCGGCAGAAAAAACAGCAGACGGGAGAGCAGAGAAAATAGCCCTGCCTGCTCCATTGCCGCGGAAAGCACCGCAAACAAAATGAGATACCCCCCAATCAGCAGAATGGTGCGAAGTGCATCCGCAACAGAAGCGGAAAGCACCTCTGCCAGAGTTTGGCAGGAAGGAACGGAAACAGAATGAAAGGTGGGAACGGATTTTTTCCTGCGAAAGAGAATACCTGTGGCGACTGCGCCGAGAAAGGCGGAGAGCCAAAGCAGATACCCAAAGGCAGGCATGCCGAAAAAGCCAACGCCAACCGTGCCAATCAGAAACAAGGGCCCGGGACAGTTGGAAAAGGCAAGAAGCTGTTGTGCATCGGCGAGGGAAAGCTGTCTTTGCTCATAAAGCTGCGCGGTCAGCTTTGCCCCCATGGGGTATCCGGAAAGAAGTCCGAAAAAGAAGGGGAAGGCGGCAATACCCGGCAGGTGAAACAAGGGCTGCATCAGAGGGCGCAGAGCCGCACCCATCCGCTGTGCCGCACCAATGCGCAGTAGGATACCGCAGGCAACCAGAAACGGAAACAAGGAGGGGAATACCTTTGTCAGCCAGAGCTGTACCCCTTCTGCGGAAGCGGCAAGCATTTCTGCGGGAAAGCAAAGCAGGGCAAAAATCAGAAAGCAGGCACAGCTGCCCAACAGCAAAGCCCCCTTTTTCATGCAATCCCTCCCATAAAATAAAAAAGCCGAGGAAATCTGAATTCTTCGGCTTTTCCTGTTTGATTCTATTTTATGCTGCTGTCGGTCAGAGAATGACAAGGGGGTTTGTGAAATCCTGATTCGGCGCGCGATAAATCGGGTTGGGGTACGCCAGAGCGTGCAAATCGGTCGCTGTTTTTTCCAGAGCAAGCATGGCAAGCCCGTCCTCATTCAGAAGCGCGGGGGCTTTTTTCAGATTTGTCAGAACGGGGCATTTTGCCTGCTCCGTTAAATCTGCGAGAATATCGGAATGATCCTTCTGAAAGCCCAGTACACGCACATAGGGCATTTTCGGCAGATTGAGGAAATACGAAACCTCGGATTCCTTGATATCCAGAAGAATATGAAGCAGGATACGCTGAATTTTCGTGCGTGTGTAGCGCTTTGTTTTGATGAAATCCATCATTTCCTCAAAGGAATAGCAGCTGTCAATGGAATGGAGAATCCGATTTTCCAGACCCTCTGTCACCTCTGCAATCTCCTTCAGCTCCTCAATCGAGGTGGTGCGTAGCTTATAATGCAGAGCAGGCATGAGTGCATCCCAGAAAACGGGTGCTGTGCCGATGGAAAGTGCTTTATTATAGAGGTCATGCGTATTTTCGGGCAGATGCAGCATGGCTTCGGTGCTGTTCTCCTCTGTCAATGCCTTCCGCACTGCGCTTGCGGATGCATAGCCATTTGAAAGGGAAAGGCTGTTGTAATCACCCTTGCGTCGGATGGTCAGCGGCAGAATGGGAGAGGAATAATAGTCCAACGCCTTGAGATATTCCAAGCCTAAAATGTCATTTGGCTTGGAAAGGATGTCGCTGTTAATCTGCGAAAGCGTTTCCAGAACCTTCGCGCGCGCGGCAGGATAGGAAAGCCCCTCACCGAGCAACTCCTTTAATAGCCGTTGAAATTCCTCTGTTTCGTTTGCAAGAATTTTCGCCGCCTCCTGCAATTCCTGCAAGTTGCCGCTTTCGGAGCCAAAGGCAAGCGTATCCACAATGCCGCTTTCTGTCAGCAGGCGCACTGCCCCTCTGGCGAAGGTTTCCGCATTGGCTGCGGCAAAAAGCACAGGCAGCTCCAATACTAAATCTGCACCGTTTTTCAGCGCGGCGGCGGTTCTTGTCCATTTATTGAAAATGGCAGGCTCCCCCCGCTGCACAAAGCTGCCGCTCATGATGACAACCACGCGGTCGGCATCGGCCTTTCGTTTTGCTCGCTCCAGCATATAGGCATGCCCCTGATGAAAGGGGTTATATTCGGTAATGATACCAAGGGTTTTCATAAGAAAGTCTCCTTTCTGATGTTCAATTTCTGATTAAAATAAAGTATACCATATTTTTTCTGTTTTTTTAAAAAAATCGTATGGCAATTTTCTCAATTTAGGTCTATACTTGTGATAACATGGGCGGAGAAATGGGATTTCTCGTTTCTGCGTCTCCATGCACAGGGGTAAAATCAAAAACAGGATGAAAATTCTTTTATGATAAGAGGATGATTAGGTGGAGCGGTTTGTTGAAAATCCGGATTTCCTGCAGGAACTTTTTCTGGAGGAAGCATGGAAAAATGTAGATAAAATTGATGGATTTATTGAATCCAAGGCAAATGCAGAGGAATTTGAGGTGACGGCGGAGGAGGTCAACAGCCTGTACCGCACGATGCACAGCATCAAGGGCTCTGCGGCGATGATGGGCTATCCTGCCATTTCCGAAACAGCGCACGCGGCGGAGGATTTATTTTCCTACCTGCGAGAGGAATCCGCGCCTGCGCAGAAGGATTTGCAGTCGATTTTGCAGCTTTTGCGTATGGTTTCCGGCTTTTTGAAGCGGGAGCTGCGCCGTCTGGAAACGGATGACGAGGTAACGGATTTCGGATGGGCAGTGGTGCGCCGCATCAAGAATTTCCTTTTTCATGTGGACAGTGAGAATGAGCCGGAGGGCCCAAGCTATCAGATTGCCTATACCAGAAAGGGAAAAAAGCGGATTCCCTATACGAATTTTGAGGCACTTCTGCCGCAGATGGATCGTCTGGCAAAGGTAATGAGCAGGGAATTGCAGAAGGAATTTACTGTAAAAATTTCCGGTGCGGATACGGAGGTGCCCAGAGATATTTATGATAAGGTTTCCATGGCGGTTTTGCAGATGATGAAAAACAGCATGGATCATGGTCTGGAATCCAAGGCAGACCGCGAGCAGATGGGGAAAACCCCTGTCGGGGAGATTTCTGTGGAAATCAGCAAGGCGGCGCAGAAGGTTTTTGTTGCGTTCCGCGATGATGGGCGTGGTCTGAACCGTGACCAGATTTTGCAAAAGGCGAAGGAAAAAGGGCTTCTGAAAAAGCCTGAAAGCGAATATGAGGACAGTGAGATTTACGCCTTTCTGCTGCGCCCCGGCTTTACCACAAAGGCAAGTGCCACGATGTTTTCCGGCAGAGGGGTTGGTCTGGATGTGGTGAATGCGGCGGTGGCTTCTCTTGGCGGCAGTATCCGTATCGAAAGCCGCGAATATATGGGAACAACCTTTTTTATGGAATTTCCCGTGGTGGATGAAATGCACGCAGAAGGCTGAGAAAAAGCTTTTTTTGGAAGGGGACTTGTTTATGGATGGCGGAAAAAGAGCTTCTGTAAGGAATATCGTAATTTCGGTGCTTTTGATTGTGGTTGGGATTGCAATGCTGATGCTTGTCACAGAAGGCATCAAAAGCGGATGGTATGACGCACATAGTGCAAGACCTGCGAAACGAAAAGGCTATGCGGCTTTACTGCCGGTGCTTCTGGTTCTTTTGGGCGGCTTTAATCTGTACCGAGGGCTCAGAGGGAAGGCATTTCAGATGGATATCAGCAGTATGTTTTCCGGTCATAAGGACGGAAGTCCGTCTGCCTGTCCGCATTGCGGCGCGCAGCTGCAGCCGGGGCAGTTTTCCTGCAAAATCTGTGGCAGAAGGATTTCCTGAGGTTTTCTGACGGGAAAAACAGAGGGATTTTTTCAAAAAAATATGATTTTTTGGCGGCAGACCCTTGTATACAGGGATTGTTTTGTTTATAATAAAGTAGTTTGGTATGTCCGTTTGAAAGAATCGGACTGCTCGATAAAAGAAAAAGTAAAAAAATATTTTATAAAAAATAGGAGGTAATACCTGTGGACTTTTTAAGCACAATGAAAGCAAAAGCAAAGGCAGACAAGAAGGTAATCGTTCTGCCCGAGTCCTATGAAAAAAGAAACCTGGAGGCAGCGGCTGAATGCCTGAAGGAAGAACTGGCAGATATCATTCTGATTGGTAAGAAGGATAAAATCATGGAAGCTGCCGGCTCCTTTGATGTTTCTAAGGCAATTTTCGTAGACCCCGAAACCTACGACAGAATGGACGAAATGGTTGCAGGTCTTGCAGAAGCAAGAAAGAGCAAAGGCATGACACTGGAAGAAGCAAGAAAAATCCTGATGGATGATTCTCTGTTTGTTGCAGTTATGCTGGTTAAGATGGGCGTTGCAGACGGTATGGTTTCCGGCGCAATCCATTCCACAGCAGATACCCTGAGACCCGCACTGCAGATTCTGAAAACTGCACCCGGCACAGAGCTGGTATCCTCTTTCTTCATCATGGTTACAAAGACACCTCAGTATGGCGATGACGGCATCCTGCTGTTCGCTGACTGTGCGCTGAACCAGAACCCCAACCCCGCAGAACTGGCTTGCATTGCAGGCGATTCCGCAAAATCCTACAATGCTTTCATCGGCAAGGAAGCAAGAGTTGCTATGCTGAGCCACTCCACAATGGGCTCCGCAAAGCATGCTGATGTAACAAAGGTTGTAGATGCAGTGAAGATTGCGAAGGAAAAATATCCCGATCTGAAGCTGGATGGCGAAATTCAGCTGGATGCTGCTATCGTGAAGGAGGTTGGCGAACTGAAGGCTCCCAACAGCACAGTAGCAGGCAAGGCAAACGTTCTGGTATTCCCCGATATCGATGCAGGTAACATCGGCTATAAGCTGGTTCAGAGATTCGGTAATGCAGAAGCCTTCGGTCCTATCCTGCAGGGTATTGCAAAGCCCGTAAACGACCTGTCCAGAGGCTGCTCCGCAAACGATATCGTTGCAGTTGTTGCTCTGACAAGCGTACAGGCACAGGTAATGGCTAACAAATAAAAAGACCTTGGGGGCTTTACCCCCAATACCCCCAGCAGGAGCTCAGCCCCTGCACCCGATACCGCAACACCATGTACATGGTGTTGCAACTGGGGGTGCTAGGGGAATCATTCCCCTAGCAGGGTGTGGGACAGCGTCCCACGGTTTTTAAGAATAAAGGTAGAGATCAAAGGAGAGAAAAAAATGAAAATTCTTGTACTGAACTGCGGCAGCTCTTCCCTGAAGTATCAGCTGATCGACATGGAAACAGAAAACGTACTGGCAAAAGGCTTGTGTGAAAGAATCGGTATCGAAGGCTCCAGACTGAAACATCAGCCTGCCGGCAAAGAAGCCGTTATCTTCGATGATTATCAGGAAAACCACAGCGTATCCGTTAAAATGGTTCTGGATGCACTGACAAACCCCGAATACGGTGTTGTGAAATCCATGAAGGAAATCAACGCAGTTGGTCATCGTGTAGTACACGGCGGTGAATATTTCGCAAACTCCGTAATTATTACACCCGAAGTTATCGAAGCAATCGAAAAATGCTGCGATTTGGCACCTCTGCACAACCCCGCAAACCTGATCGGTATCCATGCTTGCGAAGAAATCATGCCCGGCGTACCTCAGGTAGCAGTATTCGATACAGCTTTCCATCAGACAATGCCCGAAAGAGCTTATATGTACGCTCTGCCTTACGAATACTATGAAAAATATAAAGTAAGAAGATATGGCTTCCACGGTACATCCCATAGATTCGTATCCGAAGAAGCTGCAAAAATGATGGACAGACCCTATGACCAGACAAAGACAATCACTTGCCATCTGGGCAACGGCGGTTCCGTTTGTGCGGTAAGAAACGGTAAATCCATTGATACTACCATGGGCTTCACACCTCTGGAAGGTCTGGTAATGGGTACAAGAGCAGGTGACGTTGACGTTGCAGCTGTAACTTATATCATGAAGAAGGAAAACCTGACCGTAGACGAAATGGATAATATCCTGAACAAGAAATCCGGCGTACTGGGTATCTCCGGCGTATCCTCCGACTTCCGTGATATCGAAGAAGCAGCAGAACACGGCAATGACAGAGCAGAAACAGCTCTGGACGTATTCGCTTACAAAGTAGCTAAGAGAATCGGCGCTTATGCAGCAGCTATGAACGGCGTTGACGCAATCGTATTCACAGCAGGTCTGGGTGAAAACTCCGGCACAACCAGAAGAGCAATCTGTGATTATCTGGGCTTCCTGGGTGTTCACATTGACTCCTACAATAACTCTCTGAGAGGCAAAGCACTGGAAATTTCTGCTACAGATTCCAGAGTAAGAGTATTTGTTATCCCTACAAACGAAGAACTGGTTATCGCAAGAGATACAAAGGAATTGCTTGACAAATAAGATTCGCTTTAGTATAATACTATGGTATGACTATTTAGGGGTGATTTCATGATTATCGAAATGGGATATTTGTTCAATAGAAACGGGGCAACCCTTCCTGTAGAGCTGGTAGAACAGATTGATGATGCGAAGGATTATCCCGATGTCGTGGAATTTGCAGAGCCTGTAAAAATTGAGGGAACTCTTAAAAATGAGGACGATGTTTTCGTTCTGGATGCAAAGGGTGAAACGGCAGTGCTGATGGAATGCAGTTGTTGCCTTGCACCGGTCAGAAAAGAGCTTTGCTTCGAAATTAAGGAACGTTTTGCTCATACAGGCAGAGAAAACGAAGAGACAGAAACTTTTACGGGAGATCAGATCGATCTTGCGGATTTTGTGAAAAGAGGTATCATTGGAGAACTTCCTATGAAAGTGCTTTGTAGGGAGGACTGCAAGGGGCTCTGTCCTGTCTGCGGCAAGGATCTGAATGAAGGCGATTGCGGATGCGACCGTACAATTAGAGATCCTAGGTTCGAAAGTTTGAGGGCTCTTTTCAGTGATGACGAGGAGGTGTAGAAATGGCTGTACCCAAAGGTAGAGTGTCTAAATCCAAAAGAGACAAGAGAAAAGCACAGAGCTGGAAAATTGCAACACCCAATCTGGTAAAATGCAGCAAATGCGGCGAACTGATGGTTCCTCATCAGGTATGCAAGGCTTGCGGTGCTTACAACAAGAAAACAATCATCAAAGTTGACTAATTCGATTTTGATTGAGGGCGGTCTTTGACCGCCCTTTTGTTATTGTGAAAAAAGATTGTTTTTTTCTGTTGAAATAGGTATACTGAAAAATATGTATAAAAAACCACAGAAGGGTGGAAAAAATATGGGAAAAAGAATTACAGTAGCACTGGACGCAATGGGCGGCGATTATGCGCCCCTGGAAACCGTCAAGGGTGCAGTGGATGCAGTGAAGGAACTGGATGTAAATATTAAGCTGGTCGGTCCTGCGGAGCAGCTTCGTACGGAACTGGCAAAATATCAATATGATAAGGAACGAATTGAAATCGTACACGCCTCCGAGGTCATCGGTACGGATGAATCCCCTACGATGGCGATTCGCCGCAAAAAGGATTCCTCTCTGGTGGTTGCGCTGAATCTGGTGAAAAATGGCGAAGCGGATGCAATCGTTTCTGCGGGCAGCACAGGCGCATTGCTGACAGGCGCACTGCTGATTGTCGGGCGCTTGCCCGGCGTGGAGCGTCCCGCTCTGGGAACCTGCCTGCCGACAAAAACAGGCTTTACCTTTCTGCTGGACAGCGGCGCAAATGTGGATTGCAAGCCCAAATATTTGGAGCAGTTTGCAAAGATGGGCTCTGTCTATGTAGAAAATGTTTTCGGTATCAAAAATCCGAAGGTGGCGTTGGTGAATATCGGTGCGGAAAAGGAAAAGGGCAACGCACTGACAAAGGAAACCTACGAGCTTCTGGAACAGACGGACACCATCAATTTTACAGGGAACATTGAGCCGAGAAACATTCCCTATGGCGAAGCGGATGTCATTGTGTGCGATGGCTTTGTCGGCAATACGATTCTGAAGCTTTCCGAGGGTCTGGCAAAGACGATTTTTGAAATCCTGAAGGGTGAAATCATGCAGGGCTTTTATAAGGTAGGCGCGCTGATTCTGAAAACTCCCTTTAAAAATATGAAGAAATTCATGGATTCCGATGAAATCGGCGGCGCACCCTTTATCGGTCTGAAATCTCTGGTTGTCAAGGCGCATGGCAGCTCCAACGCGAAGGCATTTAAGAACGCGGTGCGGCAGTGTGTGCTGTTTGCCGAAGCGGATATCATCGGCAAAATCAAGGATAAAATCTGAGAAATTTACCGCAGAGGCGTACTCCTATATTCTTAAATTTTTGTGAATTTTCATAATTTCCTGCTGACAAAAACAGGGAAATAGAGTATAGTAGGAAGGTAAAAAAAGAGAACATTGGAGGTAATGAACATGGATGAATCTTTAGCACTGGGCGTAATTGCGGAGCAGCTGGGCGTACCCGTAGACAGCCTTTCTGCTGAAACAGCATTTGCAGATCTGAATGCAGACTCTCTGGAGCTGTTCCAGATTATTGTTGCATTGGAAGAAAAATTTGACATCGAATTTGATAATGATAGAGCAGAAAGCATCAAACTGGTTGGCGATGTATTGGATTATATTGCAGAGCTGGTTGCGGCAAAGGAAGAAGAATAAATATGAACCATCTGAATCTGGAAGAATTTGAACGGAAAATTGCATATACGTTTTCGGATAAAAATCTGCTGATTCTGGCCTTGACACATAGCTCCTATGCCAACGAAACGAAAAAAGGCAGCCATGAAAACAACGAGCGTCTGGAATTTCTGGGGGATGCGGTGCTGGATATGGTTGTGAGCGAATATATGTATCGCCATTTCCCGAAGATGCCGGAGGGCGAGCTGACAAAGCTGCGCGCGGCGGTGGTCTGCGAAGGCTCTTTGGCGGAGCTTTCCAGAAAGCTTGGCGTGGGGCGCTGCTTGCTGCTTGGCAAGGGGGAAGAAAGCACCGGCGGCAGAAGCAGAGATTCCATTCTGGCGGATGCCTTTGAGGCGATTATCGGTGCCATCTGCATGGATGGCGGCATGGAAGCCGTGACGAAATATATCATGGGTTTCATGGAAGAACGCATTGAAAGCACCAAAAGCAACTTCCGCAACTTGGACTGCAAAACACATTTGCAGGAGGTCATTCAAAAAACCAGTAAGGTGCCTTTGAAATATGCCATTGTGGATGAGCATGGCCCCGATCACAATAAGGTTTTTGTGGCAGAGGTCACGCACGACGGCGCAGTGCTGGGCAAGGGCAGCGGCAAAAGCAAGAAGGAAGCGGAGCAGAATGCGGCGAATGATGCCTTGGAGCGCATGAATCAGGCGAAAAAATAAGAAATTCCGTAAAAAAATAAATTTTGAAAAAATGAAAATGACCTCGAAAGGGCAGATGAAGGAATCTGGCTTTTGGAGGTCATTTTTTGTGCAGAAAAAATTTTAATGTTGTGTTCGCCTTTGGGGATGGTAAAATGGGGAAAAGAAGGGAGAGAAGAAGATGAAACGAAAAGGATTTAAGGGAATTTTATTGCTGCTTAGTATGCTCTTTGCGCTGACGGGCTGTTCGGTTTCGGAGGCAACACAGCATGGCATGGCGGTCGATACCATTCAGACGGAGGATGTTCTCCTGCGGGTGGATTTTCTGAATGTCGGGCAGGCGGACTGCGCCCTATTAAGCACAAAAGGGCATTATATGGTGATTGATGGGGGGAATAACGGCGATGCCGACACGATTCTTTCCTATTTAGAGGGGCAGGGGGTAGAAAAGCTGGATGCTGTTGTGGGCACGCACCCGCATGAGGATCACATCGGCTCACTGGATGCTATTATCAATCATTTTGATGTGGACGCGGTTTATATGCCGAAAATCATGCACACCAGTAAAACCTTTGAGGATGTACTGGATGCCGTTGCGAATAAGGGGCTGAAAATCAAATCGCCCAGCCCCGGGGATACGATTGATTTCAACGGTCTGGAAATTGAGGTGCTCGGCCCACAGAGGGAATATAAGGATTTCAACAATAATTCCATTGTGTTGAAGGTAAACGCAGGCGAGACTGCCTTCCTTTTCACGGGGGATGCGGAGGAAACGGCGGAAAAGGACATTTTGCAGGCGGGCTATGATTTGCAGGCGGATGTGCTGAAGGTTGGGCATCATGGCAGCAGCACCTCAAGCAGTCAGGCATTTTTGCAGGCGGTAAAGCCGAAATATGCCGTCATCAGCGTCGGCGTAGGCAACAGCTATCATCATCCGGAGGAAGAAGCCCTGCAGCGGCTGCAAAGCATTGGTGCAGAGATTTACCGTACCGATTTGCAGGGGAATATTGTCTGCACCACAGACGGGAAAAATATTGCCTTCAACTGTAACAGCGTCAGCGGCACAGAGGTTTATGCAGATGCGGCAAAAAACAACACCCCTGCGGAGGAGGTTGTTTATATCGCGAACAAGAAATCGAAGAAATTTCATCTGGAAAGCTGTGCCTCCTTGCCGGATGAGGAAAACCGTATTTATCTTGAGGACAGAGAGGAAGCCATTTCCCTTGGCTATACGCCCTGCGGCACCTGCAAGCCATAAACAAGCCGGAGCAAGCCATAGAAGGAGAGAAAAAAGGAGCGGAAGAAGATGCTTATTATCGTAGATCGATTTGAGGGGGACTATGCGGTTCTTCTGGAAGAAAATCAGACAAGGGATGTCCCGAAGCAGGCACTTGCCGCAGACATTCGGGAGGGAGATGTTGTTTTTCCGGATACGGACGGCATCTGGAAAAAGGATGCAGCGGCAACGGAAAAAAGAAAATCTCAGATAGCAAAAAAGATGGATGCATTATGGGAATAAAGCAGTATAATTTCGGATGCAGTAAACTGTATGCAAAGTAAACACTCTGCGCAAAAGAAATTTCAAGTCGCACAGGGTTTTTATACAAGAATTTGCACAATTTTCTGCCTGTGCGTACAAATGTATTTCAGTATGGGTGAAATGATGAAAAATGGAAAATGTAGCTGGTTCTTGTGGTGATTTTTTTGTATGAATTTACCTGCATGTATACATAATGGGATTTTTTGTATCAATTTTTGTACAGATGGATTATCGTTTGCCTTCGCTTTTTCTGAATTGACAGGATACAGATAAGGGGTATAATGAATGATACATCATTCTTATTTACAACATACAAAAGATAAAAAGAGTTTAATGAGTTTCAAATGAGGAGGGACCACGTATGAAAAAAACAGGTGCCCAACTGATTCTGGAGGTTCTGTTGGAACACGGCGTGGATACGGTTTTCGGGTATCCCGGCGGCGCAGCACTGAATGTATATGATGCGCTGTATGAATATCAGGATCGTATCAAGCACATCTTAACAGCCCATGAACAGGGCGCGTCTCATGCGGCGGACGGCTATGCCAGAGCCACAGGCAAAACGGGCGTTGTTTTCGCAACAAGCGGCCCCGGTGCAACAAATCTGGTAACCGGGATTGCAACAGCTTATATGGACAGCGTTCCCATGGTTGCCATTACCAGCAATGTGACAAATAACCTGATCGGCAGAGATGCGTTTCAGGAAGTATATATTACCGGCATTACGATGCCAATTACGAAGCACAATTTTTTTGTAAACCGTATTGAGGATTTGGCAAATGCCCTGAGACAGGCATTTCGCATTGCCCAGAGCGGCCGCAAGGGGCCTGTGCTTGTGGATGTAACAAAAGATGTAACGGCGGCACTGGTTGATTATGTGCCGGAAAGACCCCTTCCCCTAAAGGAAATGCCCAAGGCAACAGATGAGGAGCTGCAGGAGGTTGCGGATGCAATCAACAAGGCAGAATGTCCCGTTATTTATTGCGGCGGCGGCGCTGCGGCGCGTCAGGTGGAAAAGGAGCTGCATGCACTGATGGAAACATCGGATATTCCTGCGGCGCATACCATGATGGCGGCAGGTCTGGTGCCTTATGATGATGAAAGAGCCCTCGGCATGATTGGGATGCATGGCAGTGTCACAGCGAATGAGGCGCTTTTCCATGCAGATCTGGTGCTCGCACTGGGAACCAGATTCAGCGATCGTGTTGCTCTGAATATTGAAAAATTTTCCCCTGAAGCAGTAAAAATTCAGGTAGATATCGACCCCTGTGAGGTCAATAAAAACGTACCCGTAGATCAGTATATCGTAGGCGATGTCAAGGATTTTATGGAAAGACTGCTGCCCCTGCTCGAAAAGAGAGAGCATCCTGCATGGCGCGGAAAAATCGCAGAATGGCAGAAGGAGCAGGAAAAGGTTGCCTATCGCGGCGAAGGACTGCATCCCGGCAGATTGATTCGGGATGTCTGCGATATGGTGGATAAGGACACAATCTTTGTTACCGATGTCGGTCAGCATCAGATGTGGGCGGCACAGTACATCAAGCATAAGGAAACAAGACATTTTCTTTCCAGCGGCGGTCTGGGAACGATGGGCTATGGCTATGGCGCAGCCATCGGTGCACAGGCGGCTTTTCCGGAAAAGAGAGTGGTTCATTTTACAGGAGATGCCTCCTTCCACATGAATTTGAATGAGGCCTGCACAGCGGTGAGCGAGGAAATGCCAATCATCACTGTCATCCTGAATAATCAGGTTCTGGGGATGGTGTATCAGTGGCAGACAGCCTTCTATGGCAGACGCTATTCATCCACAACACCCGAAAGAAAGACAGATTTCGTAAAGGTCATCGAGGGCTTTGGCGGCAAGGGCTTCCATGTGGATACAGAGGAAGGCTTCAAGGAAGCATTCAAGCAGGCATTGCAGGAAAAAGGTCCTGTCTGGATTTGCTGTGATATCGACAGAGAAATCAAGGTATTGCCTATGATTCCCAACGGCGGCACCGTAGATGATATGATTCTGGAATAAGGAGGTGCAGGGGAATGAAAGCAATTATGGAGAAAAAAGCAGTCAATAAAACTGTGATTTGCCTGATGGTAGAAAACCAGCCGAATGTACTTGCACGTATTTCCAGTCTGGTTGGCCGCAGAAGCTTTAACATCAGCACCATTACCGCATCCGAAACGAATGTTTCCGGCATCACAAAGATTACGCTGGTGGTCAATGGGGATGATGAAAATGTGCTGTATCAGATTATCGCACAGATGAAAAAGCTGGAAAATGTCAATGAAGCGTATGTTCTGCCCGATACCAACAGCCTTTACAGAGAGCTGCTTCTGGTCAAGATTAAAGCAACACAGGAGGAACGCTCTGCCCTGCATGAAATGACGGAAATTTACCGTGGCAAGGTAGTTGGTCTGAATAAGGAAAGCATGATTATCGAGCTGACAGGCTCTCCCAAAAAGATTGACGGCTTTATGGGTATGCTGGAGGAGTATGATATCATTGAGGTTTCCCGTACAGGCGTAACCGGCATGGCAAGAGATTCCAGCGAAGAAAAGCACTTAACAGGCATTTGATTTGTATTTAATTTAATAAGACATTTAATCCATACGGATTAAACATATACACACCAAAGATAAGACAAAAAAGGAGAGATTCAAATGATTAACAAGTATTATGATCAGGATTGTAACTTAGGTATGCTGGACGGCAAAACAGTCGCTATCATCGGCTTCGGCAGCCAGGGTCATGCTCATGCTATGAACCTGAAGGAAAGCGGCGTAGATGTTGTTGTAGGTCTGAGACCCGGCTCTGCACATGTTGCAAAGGCAGAAGCAGCAGGTCTGAAGGTTTTGGGTATTGAAGAAGCAGCGGAAGCAGGTAACGTAGTTATGATGCTGGTTCCCGATGAATTGGCTCCCGCTATCTACAAAAACCAGATTGCAAAGCACATGAAGGAAGGCGACACACTGATGTTCGCGCATGGCTTCAACATCCATTACAGCCAGATTCAGCCCGCAGATTATCTGGATGTATCCATGGTAGCACCTAAGGGTCCCGGTCATATTGTAAGAAGCCTGTATACACAGGGCAGCGGCGTTCCCTGCCTGATTGCAGTAGAACAGGATAAATCCGGCAAGGCAAAAGAATTTGCACTGGCTTATGCAGCAGCAATCGGTGCAGGCAGAGCAGGTATTCTGGAAACAACCTTCAAGGAAGAAACAGAAACAGACCTGTTTGGGGAACAGGCAGTTCTGTGCGGCGGTGTTTGTGAGCTGATGACAGCAGGCTTTGAAACACTGGTAGCAGCAGGCTATGAACCCGAAATGGCATACTTTGAATGTATCCATGAAATGAAGCTGATTGTAGACCTGATCTACGAAGGCGGCTTCGATAAGATGAGATATTCCATCTCCAATACAGCAGAATACGGCGACTATGTAACAGGTAAACGTATCATCACAAAAGAATCCAGAGAAGGCATGAAGCAGGTACTGGCTGAAATTCAGGATGGTACATTTGCAAGCACATTCGTTCAGGAAATGAACGCAGGCGGCAAAGCAAAATTCCTGACATCCCGCAAAAAAGCGGCAGATCATCAGCTGTGCCATGTAGGCAAGGAACTGAGAGAAATGATGAGCTGGCTGAAAAAATAAGATTTGACAGATACGGCGAGTCTCTAAGCATAGAGGCTCGCCTTTCTTGCAAGAGGAGGAAAAAGGAGGAGCTTTTATGAGACAACTGAGAAGTGCGCAGGTAACACAGGGCGTAGAGAGAGCACCTGCAAGAAGCCTGTTTTATGCAATGGGATATACGAAGGAAGAATTGGACAGACCTTTGATTGGCGTAGTTTCCGCACATAGCGAAATTGTTCCCGGACATTTCAATTTGGATAAGATTACAGAAGCCGTCAAGGCAGGCGTACGCATGGCGGGCGGCACACCCATCATGATTCCTGCCATCGGCGTTTGTGATGGTATCGCGATGGGGCATGCCGGCATGAAATATAGCCTTGCAAGCCGTGAGCTGATTGCGGACAGCGTGGAAACAATGACAATGGCGCATGCACTGGATGGTCTGGTTCTCGTACCCAACTGCGATAAAATCGTTCCCGGTATGGTAATGGCGGCAGTGCGTATGAATATCCCTGCTGTGGTTTGCTCCGGCGGTGCAATGATGCCCGGTCTGGTGGATAATGAGGAGGTCAGCCTGTCCAAGATGTTCGAGGCAGTCGGCGCAAGAAAAGCAAATATAATTGATGATGCAAAGCTGTTTGAATATGAAACCAATACCTGTCCCGGCTGTGGCTCCTGTGCAGGCATGTATACCGCAAACAGCATGAACTGTCTGTGTGAAGCGGTTGGTATCGCTCTGCCCGGCAATGGCACACTGCCCAATGTTTCCAGTGGACGTATGCAGCTGGCAAAGCACGCAGGCATGGCAATCATGGAATTGGTGGAAAGGGATATTAAGGCAAGAGATATCATCAATACCAGAAGTATTTATAATGCAGTTGCCTGTGATATGGCATTGGGCTGCTCATCCAACAGCGTACTGCATCTGCTGGCGATTGCAAACGAAGCAGGTGTAGATTTGAATATGGATATCTTCAATGAAATTTCCGCAAAGGTACCCAATCTGTGCCATTTGGCACCTGCCGGCTCTACCCATATCTCCGACCTGAACAAAGCAGGCGGCATCCCTGCGGTACAGGCAGAGCTTGCAAAAAAGGGTCTGCTGGATCTGGATGCTATGACCGCGACAGGCAAAACGCTGGGCGAAAATATCAAGGGTGCATACGTTAAGGACTACGATTTGATTCGTCCCATTGATCACCCCTATAGCGAAACAGGCGGCATTGCGGTTCTGTGGGGAAATATCGCAGAGGATGGCTGTGTAGTAAAGAGAAGCGCAGTTGACCCCGAAATGCTGTGCCATACAGGCCCGGCGCGTGTGTTTGACAGCGAGGAGGATGCCATCGCAACCATCTACGCAGGCGGCATCCATCCCGGAGATGTTGTTGTCATCAGATACGAAGGTCCCAAGGGCGGTCCCGGTATGCGTGAAATGCTGAATCCGACGAGTGCTTTGGCAGGGATGAAGCTGGATAAATGCGTTGCATTGATTACAGACGGGCGTTTCAGCGGCGCAAGCCGTGGTGCATCCATCGGTCATGTCAGCCCCGAAGCAGCGGCAGGCGGCACCTTTGGTCTGCTGCAGGAGGGCGATATCATCGAAATCGATATCCCGAATCATAAGGTAAACGCACAGGTAAGCGAGGAAGAATTCGCGGCAAGAAGAGCGGCTTATGTTGCCCCTGCACCGAAGGTAACAACAGGCTGGCTTTCCAGATATGCAAAGCTGGTTTCCTCCGCAAATACCGGCGCGGTAATGAAATAAATAAAAAGAAAAAAGGAAGTCGAAGGACTTCCTTTTTTGCTGCCTTTTTACAATTTTGCAAGCTGCGTTTCCACAAAATGCTTTGCAGTTCGGGGGCTTCTGCCGTTCTGGCGAATGGCAAAGCCTTCTGCCTTGGTACAAAGCTCCTCCTCCGGCATTTTTAGATTATATTCCTTCGCCAGATGCTTCACAATGGCAAGGTAGCCGTCCTTATCCGGCTTCTGGAAGGTAATCGTCATGCCGAAGCGAGCGGAAAGGCTCATCAGCTCCTGCAAGGTATCATTCAGATGGATATCATCACCGCTGCGTTCTTCCATGGTTTCCTTCACCAGATGGCGGCGGTTGCTTGTGGCATAAATCACCGTATTTTTCGCACAGGCGGTGACACTGCCCTCCAGTGTTGCTTTCAGTGCGGCAAAATGCTCATCATTGCCTGCAAAGCTTAAATCATCAATAAAAATAATGAATTTCAACGGATTTTCCGCAAGCTGCTCCAGCAGAGAGGGCAGGCGGAACAGCTGATTTTTCTTGACCTCAATCAACCGCAGACCTTCCTCCTGCAACGCATTTGCCACAGCCTTAATCGTGGAGCTTTTGCCTGTGCCGGCATCGCCGTAAAGCAGAAGATTGCTTGCAGGTATGCCTGCCAGAAGTGCCTCGGTATTCCGCATGACGATACCAACCTCCCGTTCATAGCCGCTCAGCTGAGAGAGCGACTGCGGATCGGGGTGCTGCACAGGCTGCAAGCCGTTATCCCCGAAGGAAAATGCGTGATATTTCGCAAAAATACCATAGCCTTTTTTCGGCGCATCGGCAATGTGCTTTGTGTAAGCGGTATAAAAATCCAAAGCGGTTGTTTCCCAATCAGGCAGGAAGGCGGCAATTTCCTCAGGCAGAATTGTCTTTATTGCCTTTGCGGAAAGCCCTGCCAGCTCCGTAAAGAAATCCAATTCTCGCTTTGCGGCATCGCAGATAGCGGGCGGACAGACCTCTTTTCTCGCTGCGGAAAGCAGAAAACGATTTTCATCGGCAAGCACCAGTTCCAGAAGAGCTTCGGAAAAATTCACATTTTTCTCAAATAAAGCAGAGGTAAACGCACCATAGGTGCAGGTGAGCGTTTCCGCATCGCTTTCCTCGCAGGCGCGCAGAAGCTTCTGCAAGCGCTGTATGAGGACATCCTCTAACAGAGCACGGAATACCGTCAGTCCGTTTAATTTTCGGTTGTAGAGCTGATATATATTTGTCTGCATCGGATTCATCCTTTCTTTTTCTTTTGTGCAATAAAAATAATAGTAAAGTATAGCATGATATTGTACAAAAAACAATACAATACACGCAGAAAAAAGGATTATGACATGAAATATCACAAAATATGAAGCCGTTCCGTCAAAGAAAGAAGCCTATAGATTTTTATTTGCAAGTAAACTACTAGGGTTTGACAAAGCCGAGAACGCAAGGTAAAATCAGTATAAGGAATTTTGAAAATTAAAGGAGCTAAAAGGATGAATTGGAAAAAAATAATAGCAATCGGATTGACGGGATGCTTTCTGTTCAGCGGCTGTGCCGAACAGCGACAGAATGCACAGAAGATGGGCGAGGAAGGTACGCAGGAGGACAGCTACGAATCCACAACCTTCGCCATGGATACTGTTATGACCTTTCATATAGTTGCCCCCGATGGGGAAGACCTTCTGATTGATGCGGAGCAGGAGGTTAAGCGTCTGGAAAAGCTGTTTTCCGTCACAGATGAAGACAGTGATATTGAACAGATTAACGATAACGCAGGGGATAAGGCGGTTACCGTTTCGGCAGATACGCTTGCCCTGCTGAAGGCAGGCAAGCAGCTGGGCAAGGCAACGAACAATGCCTTTGATATGGCGATTTACCCCATTGTGAAGGCGTGGGGCTTTACGGAAAATGAGTATACCATTCCCACGCAGGAAACACTGGATGAGCTTCTGCCGCTGACAAAGGTAAGCAATGTCACCATTGATGAGGATGCCTCTACGGTTTATCTGGAAAAGGAAGGAATGGCGGTAGACTTAGGCGGCATTGCGAAGGGCTATGCCTCCGATAAGCTGGCAGAATTGTTAAAGAAAAAGGGTGTGAAATCCGCATGGCTTTCTCTGGGCGGCAATGTTTGTGCCATTGGTACAAAGCCGGACGGCAGTCCTTGGAGAATTGCCGTGCAGAATCCTGCCGATGAGAATGATTATGTCGGCGTGGTCGAAATCAGTGATGCCTGCGCGGTTACGTCCGGCGGCTATCAGAGATACTTTGAAGAAAACGGCAAGAAATATCATCATATCATCGACCCTGCAACGGGCAAGCCTGCGGAAAGCGGCTTAACCTCCGTCACGATTATCTGTAAGGACGGTACAAAGGCGGATGCCCTTTCCACAGCCCTGTATGTCATGGGTCTGGATGATGCGCTTGCCTATTGGAAAACACAGGATGATTTTGAGGTAATCTTCGTAACAGAGGAGGGTGAGGTTGTTGCAACCGAAGGCCTGAAGGACAGCTTCACCTTCGATGGCAAGGGCAATGATTACACCTACCGCGTAGCGAAAAGATAAGGAGGATGCACAATGGGCATTTTAAAGGTTGGTGTCGGTGCGGCACAGGGCGTTCTGGCAGATAGCTGGAGAGAATATTTCTACTGCGATGCCATGGATGTGGATGTGCTGGCAAAAAAAGGCGAGCAGCGGCAGTCCAAACGGGGCTTCAATACAAAAAAGAGCGAAAATATCATCTCCAATGGCTCTATCATTGTCATCAATGAGGGGCAGTGCATGATGATTGTAGAGCAGGGCAAGGTGGTTGAGGTCTGCGCCGAAGCAGGCGAATTTCTTTACGATTCCGCAACAGAACCCAGCCTGTTCTATGGAGATTTGAAGGAAAGCATCAAGGAAAGCTTCCGTCAGTTCGGCAAGCGTGTCGGCTTCGGCGGCGACCCTGCGGGCGATCAGAGAATCTACTATTTCAATACAAAGGAAATCCTTGGGAATAAATACGGCACCTCAAATCCTGTGCCGTTCCGTGTGGTTGATACGAATATCGGTCTGGATATTGATATTGCAATTCGCTGTCATGGCGAATATGCGTATCATATCATCGACCCTATTCTTTTCTATAAGAACATCTGCGGCAATATTACGGATACATATACCAGAGACAGCATGGAATCTCAGCTGAAAAGCGAAATGCTGACCGCCCTGCAGCCTGCCTTCGGCAAGCTTTCCGCCATGGGTATCCGTTACAGTGCCCTGCCTGCACATACCATGGAGCTTTCGCAGGCGCTGAATGAGGTGCTTGCGGAAAAATGGGGCGGCAGATATGGCATTGAGATTACCTCTATCGGTGTAAGCAGCGTGAAGGCATCCGATGAGGATGAAGCCATGATTAAGGAGCTGCAAAGAAATGCAACGCTCCGTAATCCCTCCATGGCGGCGGCGCATCTGGTCAATGCACAGGCAGAAGCTATGCAGGCGGCAGCGGCAAACCCCAATGCAGGCCCCGTGATGGCTTTTGCAGGGATGAATCTGGCAAATCAGTCCGGTGGCATGAATGCAGGGCAGCTCTTTCAAATGGCGGCACAGCAACAGCCCCAGACACAGGCACCCACCCAGACAGGCTGGACCTGCAGCTGCGGCGCAGCAGAGAATACGGGCAATTTCTGCACAGAATGTGGTGCGAAAAAGCCGGAGGAAAATGTCTGGATTTGTGCATGCGGCAGCCATAATAAGGGGCGTTTCTGTCCGCAGTGCGGCAAACCCAAGCCGGCAGGCGTGCCGCAGTATCGCTGTGATAAATGCGGCTGGGAGCCGGAAGACCCCACAAAGCCCCCTCGTTTCTGTCCGGAATGTGGGGACCCGTTCGGGGACGAGGACAAAATCTAAGTCGAGAGCAGGTTTCTGAGAATATCCTTGCTTTTTAAAAATGCAGGCGGTATAATGAAGCTACAATCGAACACACAGAGGGGAGCTTGCTTAGGCAGGCTGAGAGGAAGGATACGCCTTCGACCCATAACCTGATTTGGATAATGCCAACGTAGGGATGCCTGAAAACAGAAGGAACAAACAAGGGAGTTATCAAATGATGGTAGCTTCCTTTTTTTGTTGATAAAAAGCCCTGTGTTTGATTGCGATTAAGAGAAGGAGGTGAGAGCTGCGTGGTAAAAATCAATGGGGAAGCGCTTGCCGTTGCAGGGAAAACTCTGGCGGAATATCTGGCAGGCACAGACTATAACCCCAAGCGGATTGCGGTGGAGCGCAATGGTGAAATTGTGCCAAAGGCAGCCTATGGCGAAACCATTTTGCAGGACGGAGATGTCATTGAGGTTGTTAATTTTGTAGGAGGTGGCTGATTTGAGCAGGATTCCTGAAAGGGAAGACTTGCAGCGAGCATTAGCGGCACGACATGGAAGGGCTGTGCAGGAAAAATTCAATCAGGCAACGGTTGCCATCTGCGGTTTGGGCGGTCTTGGCTCCAATATTGCGATTGCCTTGGCAAGAGCAGGCGTTGGCAGGCTGATTCTGACGGATTTTGACAGGGTGGATATCACCAATCTGCATCGACAGCAATATAAGGCAACCCAGCTGGGAGAATTTAAAACCGAGGCTCTGGCGGCGAATCTGCGTGAGATTGCACCATATCTTACGATAGAAACGCATACAACTGCCATTACCGAGGAAAATTTTGAAGAAATCCTTGCACCTGCCGATGTTATCTGTGAAGCATTTGATAACGCAGAAGCAAAGGCAATGCTGGTCAATGGCGTGCTGGAAAAATTACATACGAAATATCTGATCGCTGCGTCCGGCATGGCAGGGTTCGGCTCTGCAAACAGCATCCAAACCAGAAGGATTACAGACCGTTTTTATCTCTGCGGAGACGGAATCAGCGATGTTGCAGATGACATTGGCTTGGTGTCCTCCCGTGTGATGATATGTGGTGCGCATGAGGCGCACATGGTTCTGAGAATCCTTTCCGGTCAGTTTGAACCATAAGTAAAAGAAAGAAGGGATTTTCATGCAGAAAGAAGACAAACTTATCATTGGCGGACATGAATTTCATTCCAGATTTATTCTGGGCTCCGGTAAATATTCCTTAAAGCTGATTGAAGCGGCTGTAAAGGATGCCGGCGCGGAAATTATCACATTGGCAGTACGCCGCGCGAATACAAAGGATCAGGAAAACATTCTGGATTTCATTCCTAAAAATGTTACCCTGCTGCCCAATACCTCCGGCGCAAGAAATGCTGAGGAAGCAGTCCGCATTGCAAGATTGGCAAGAGAACTGGGCTGTGGTGATTTCGTAAAGATAGAAATCATGCGTGACAGCAAATATCTCCTGCCTGATAACTATGAAACCATCAAGGCAACCGAAATTCTTGCAAAGGAAGGCTTTGTGGTAATGCCCTATATGTACCCCGATTTGAATGTGGCGCGTGATTTGGTGAACGCCGGCGCGGCAAGTATCATGCCTCTGGCTTCTCCCATCGGCTCCAATAAGGGTCTGGCAACAAAGGAATTCATTCAGATTCTGGTGGATGAAATTGATTTGCCCATCATCGTAGATGCAGGCATCGGCAGACCTTCTCAGGCTTGCGAAGCAATGGAAATGGGCGCAGCGGCAATCATGGCGAACACCGCTCTGGCAACCGCAGGCGATTTGCCCCTTATGGCAGCGGCATTCCGTCAGGCGATTGAGGCAGGCAGAAAGGCGTATCTTTCCGGTCTGGGCAGAGTGCTGACCAGAGGTGCATCCGCATCCGATCCGCTGACAGGCTTCCTGCGTGATTAAGGAGGGATAAGCATGGAAAATCAATTTTTTGTAGACTCTGAATTTCTTTCCCCCGAAGCGCTGAAGCGTAAGCATGAGCTGGAAACAAACCCTGCTTCCAGAAAGAATCACATGGAATATATGCCCGGAATGGAAATCATCAAATCCGATATCCGTGAAACTGTCATGGCGCATGTGGAGGAATACGATTACGATAAATATACGGCAAGAGATGTGCGCGCGGCGCTTGATCATGAAACCTGCTCTGTGGAGGATTTCAAGGCGTTGCTTTCCCCTGCGGCGGCTCCCTTTTTAGAGGAAATGGCGCAGAAGGCAAGAATCGAAACCGGTAAGCATTTCGGCAATACCGTTTATCTTTTCACCCCCCTGTATATTGCCAACTATTGCGAGAATTACTGTGTATACTGCGGCTTCAACTGCTATAACCACATCAACCGCATGAAGCTGAATATGGAGCAGATTGAAAAGGAAATGCAGGTCATCGCGGACAGCGGCATGGAGGAAATCCTGATTCTGACAGGCGAAAGCCGTGCCATGAGTGATGTCAAATACATCGGTGAGGCTTGTAAGCTGGCAAGAAAATATTTCCGTATGGTCGGTGTGGAAATTTATCCTGTGAATACGGATGAATATCAGTATCTGCATGAATGTGGTGTGGATTATGTCACTGTTTTCCAGGAAACCTATGACAATGTAAAATATGAAACCCTGCATCTGATGGGGCATAAGCGTGTTTGGCCCTACCGCTTTGATGCACAGGAAAGAGCCCTGCGCGGCGGCATGAGAGGGGTTGCGTTCTCTGCTTTGCTGGGCTTGTCCGATTTCAGAAAGGACGCACTGGCAAGCGCACTGCATGTTTATTATTTGCAGCGGAAATATCCTCATGCAGAAATGTCCTTATCCTGTCCCAGACTGCGCCCGATTATCAATAATGATAAAATCAATCCTCTGGATGTCGGGGAGAAGGAGCTTTGTCAGGTTCTTTGTGCCTATCGTATTTTCATGCCCTTTGTCGGCATCACGGTATCCTCCAGAGAAAGCAAATCCTTCCGTGACGGTATCGTAAAAATTGCCGCAACGAAGGTTTCCGCAGGTGTTTCTACAGGCATCGGTGACCATGAAAGCAAATACACCGGCAAGGAAGCGGAGAATGCAGAGGGTGATGAGCAGTTTGAAATCAATGATGACCGCAGCTTTGAAACCATGTATGAGGATATGTCTGAGGAAGGACTTCAGCCTGTGCTGAATGATTATCTGTATGTCTGATATTTTGTGTGTCACAAACCGCAACCTTTGTCATGAGGATTTTTTGCAGCGTATCCGGAAAATCGCAGCCTGTCAGCCGAAGGGCATCATCCTGCGCGAAAAGGATTTAAGCGAAGCGGCATACAAGGCACTGGCGGAAAATGTAATGCAAATCTGCAAGCAAAATGACGTTCCCTGCATCCTGCATAGCTTTATTGATGCAGCACTTTTACTGGGAGCGGAGCAGATCCATTTGCCCCTGCATATTTTGCGCGGCATGGAGGAAGAAAAAAAGAAACAGTTCCGAAGCATCGGCGCATCCTGCCATTCTGTTGCGGAAGCACAGGAGGCGGCTCGGCTTGGCTGTACCTATATCACAGCAGGACACGTTTTCGTGACGGATTGCAAGAAGGGACTTGCCCCCAGAGGGCTGGCGTTTTTGCAGGAGGTTGTGGAAAGCGTAGCCATTCCTGTTTATGCCATCGGCGGCATCGGCAGCGAAAATGCGGCATCGGTCAGAAAAACGGGTGCGGCAGGTATCTGTGTGATGAGTGGGCTCATGCAATGCGAAAATGTGGAGGAGCAAATGAAAAAACTGGAAAAATAGAAGAATGTCAATGAAAATTTCTGACAGCATCCGAAAGGAACAGCCCGAAACGGGAAGGCAGAAGGGGAGCGCCTTAGGCCTTGCAGAGATGAACAGCGATGGGAAGCCGTGTTCCGGCGTGAGAGGAGACCATGAAGTTTCGACCGATTTTTTTGAAGAGAACCAAGGATGTTTTTTTGGTTTGCGAAAAATTTCGGGAGAACGCTGTATTGGGAGCCGTTCTCCCGCTTTTTTTATTTTGTCTGCAAAAAGAAAAAATCCCAAAGGGGCTTTGAGATTTTTTGTTCTTACAGACATTTTTTTATTTTGCAGATTCCTTTTTGCGTACTGCGGGTGCGGCATCAAAGGTATGGTTGCGCCCCAGCATATAGGCCAGCTTGACAAGTGCCTTTTCTTCCTCGGTCAGCGGTCGCTCCAATCGTTCTTCAATGTGCAGGAACAGAGACTTCACGTTTGTACGCAGACGCTTCGGCTTTTTCGTCAGCATAGTCAGCGGCTGAAAGGTATCCGGCTGTATATGTTCGGGATGCGTAATGGCAAAGATTTTTGCCGTATAGGTCGCATCGTTCAGAGCATTGTGGAATGTTTCCTCCTGCGGCAGCTCCAGTGCCTCAACCGCATTTTTCAGACCGATTGCCTTGCCTGTTTCATGGTGCAGATATTCCGCTGCAAAGGGCTGTACATTCAGAAACTGATTTGTCATTGCATCGGCATCCAGATTGTAATACAGGATGTTGCGGTACAGGGATTTGATATCGTCCCCGCCCCATGCGCAAAGAACGGCAGGCTCCTTGCCGATAAACGTAAGAAACGCCTGATACGCCTCAGGAAAATGGGGCTGTCCGGTGAGCATCTTCGGACGAATCCCCGTAATTTTTTCCACGAAGGGGTGCAGACGGGGATAAATCTGCGGCGAAATCATGCAATTAAAGGAATCCAGCTGCTCAAAGCGTTCATTCAGCTTCACCGCCCCGATCTGAATAATCTCAAAGGGACATTCCGGGTTCGGCTCCACCTTCTTTCCGGATTTGAAGGGGAACGCCTGATTGAATTCCAAATCCAAAACAATGTAATTCATAGAAAAAACTCCTTTATAGAAAACTTCCGCCGGGAAGTATTAGATTGTTTTAATAGGTCGAAACGCTGCTTTCGATTTAAGTGCGCCTTTTTATCTTACCATGAAAGCAGTCGGAAGAAAAGAGGAACTTCCTTCTTGTTCGATTCTAAAAGAAATGATACTATAAGGAGAAGAAAACGAAACAAAAAAGGGAGGACGAAAATGAAGCTGACATTCACAGAGGAGCAGATTGCAAACGAACTGCACAAAATTTATCTCGAAGAGGATGACCTTCTTATGGAGGGTGAATTTGTCACAGGAGAGGGCAAAAATTATATTATTACAGGCGTAGCAACGATTGAGGGTGAGCGCTATCATGAGTTTGAAATTGAATTTGAGCTGACAGAGGAGCCTGCGGAGGAAACCCTTGAGGCGATTATGCAGACTGATTGGGAATGGTACGATTTCCTTTGTTGATTATATTTTTCGGAGAAAAGAGAAAGGATGTGGAGTGAATGGGAAACTTTCATTATTTTATGCCGACAGATTGCTATTTCGGCAGAGGCTGCGTAGCGGAGCATAAGGCGGCAATGGCGAAGCTCGGCAAAAAGGCAATGGTTGTCACAGGGAAAACCTCCGCCAAGAGAAACGGCGCACAGCAGGATATCACCGATGCACTGGACAGCCTTGGCATTGCGTGGATTCTGTTTGATGAAATCGAGGAAAACCCTTCCGTAGAAACCGTAGAACGGGCGGCAAAGCTTGCCATCGCGGAGGGCGTGGAATTTTTCATCGGCATTGGCGGCGGTTCCCCGATGGATTCCTCTAAGGCGATTGCGACCATGGCGGCGCATCCCGAACAGGGGACGGATGCCCTCTGGAATGCAGAAAATAAGGCATTGCCCGTAGTAGCCGTACCCACAACCGCAGGCACAGGCTCGGAGGTAACGCAGTATGCCATCGTGACCCTGCATGCAAAAAGAACAAAATCGAGCATTGCCGCGCATATCTTTGCCACAGTGGCATTTCTCGACCCGAAATATATGGATACCCTGCCTGCAAGAACCACAAACAATACCGCTGTAGACGCGCTGACGCATCTGGTGGAAAGCTATCTTTCCGCAAAGGCAACCGCGGTCAGCAGAGAAATCGCCAAGCAGGGGCTGCTGCTTTTCAAGGAATGTATGCCTGCCCTGCGTGAAAGAGTCTATTCCCCCGAAACGAGGGATAAGCTGATGCTGATGTCCGCCCTTGGCGGCGTTGCAATCGCACAGACCATGACCTCTCTGCCCCATGGCATGGGCTATTTCCTGACCTACGAGAAGGGGCTGCCTCATGGCATGGCAAATGGCGTTCTGACGCAGGCATATCTGGAGCTGTTCCCCGCAGGGGATGAAAATGTCGCGAAGGTTCTGGAATATCTTGGCTTTGCAAGCACAGACGAAATGGGCACCTTTCTGGATGCCGTTCTGGAGCATAATTCCGTTTACACCGAAGCAGATGTCACAAGCTATACCGACCGCTTCATGGAGCAGAAGGGCAAGCTGGCAACCTTCCCTTATCCTCTGGAAAGAGAAGATATCTACAATATGTATAAAAAAAGCCTGCTGAAATAAGCAAGCCTGTTGCAGACCGAGAAGGAAACTTTTCGGTCTGTTTTCATATATTGAAGGAAAAAGGGGAGAAATGCTATGCCCAGAATTTATCTCAGTCCCTCCTTGCAGGAATATAATCCCTTCTACGGCGGCGGTTCGGAGGAGGAGGTCATGAATCTGATTGCGGATGCCATGGAGCCGTATCTTGCGGCGGACGGCATTGAATATCTCCGCAATGCCCCCGAAATGACACTGGGGCAGGCGATTGCCGATTCCAATAACAGCAATGTTGATTTTCACCTTGCCATCCATTCCAACGCCGCCCCTCCGTCTGTCGCAGGCACAAGGCGTGGCCCTGTGGTCTATTATTATGCCACAAGCCCTTATGGCAGACAGATGGCGGAGCTGATTGCCGATGAGCTGCGTGAGATTTATCCCGACCCATCCAAGGTGCAGGTGCTGCCGACCACAACCCTGCGTGAGCTGCGCCGGACAAATGCCCCCTCTGCATTGGTTGAGGTTGCGTATCATGATAATCCGGAGGATGCCGCGTGGATCAGGGGGAATATTGACGAAATCGGAAAAGCGTTGAGCAACGCGGTCGCTGCCTATTTCGGTTTGCGGTAAGGAGATTGAAAATTTTAATGTAAAAAGAAAGCCATACATCTGTCCACAGAGGTGTATGGTTTTATTTTGCACAAAAACGGAACGAGAAAATGCGACTTCTTTCGGCAAAACCGTCAATACGAAATTTTTTTGGAAAAAAATAAAGGGAAATTCAAATAATGGTCGAATTTAATGTAGTGTATAGATTGTACATATTTTGTGCGCTGTATACGTTAACAAGCCCCTTGACGGACACAAATCCGTTCAAAAATAAACCTATGGGAGGGAAGATTCTATGAAAAATTATGCATCTAACAGAGTGAGAAACGTAGTTCTTTTGGGCCACAGCGGTTCCGGTAAAACCACATATTCCGAAGCAGCGTTGTATTATTCCGGTGCAACGAAGAGATTCGGCAAGGTGGAAGACGGAAACACTGTGTCCGACTATGAAGCAGAAGAAATTCGCCGTAAGGTTTCGATCAATACATCTGTAATTCCCGTTGAATGGCAGGATACAAAGATTAACTTCCTGGATACTCCCGGTTACTTTGACTTTGCAGCCGAGGTAAAGCTGGCAATGAACGTAGCAGATACAGGGCTGATTATGGTTTCCGCAAAATCCGGCGTAGAGGTCGGTACGGAAAAGGCATGGGAATACTGCGAAGAAATGCACCTGCCCCGTATCATTTTCATTAACCAGATGGATGATGAAAATGCAGACTTTGAAAAAACACTGGCTGATTTGCGTAAAAACTTCGGCAAAGCCGTTGCCCCCCTGCAAATTCCCTTTGATGATGAAAACGGCAACTTCATCGGCTTTATCAATCTGATTAAGAGAGATGCCAGAAAGAAGGTAAACGGCAAGCTGGAAAAATGCGAAATGCCGGAGGATAAAAAGGATCAGGTTGAGGTTCTGCGCTCCATGCTGATTGAGGTAGCGGCAGAATCCAGTGAAGAGCTGATGGAAAAATTCTTCAATGATGAAGAGCTGACCGAAGAGGAAATCTATGACGGTTTGCAGGTTGGTATCGCAAACCATAGCATTGCACCCGTTATGTGCGGTTCCGCAACACTGGGCTATGGCGTTAAGCTTTTGATGAATACAATCGTTCGCTTCACCCTTCCTGCAATCGAAGCAAAGGCAAACTTCCATGCCTTCCATGACGGGAAGGACGTTGTTTATTGCTCCTCCGATGACGAACGCTTCTCTGCGTATGTATTCAAAACCATTGCCGACCCCTATATCGGCCGCCTGAACCTGTTCCGCGTGATGACAGGTAAGCTGGATACTACCATGAGTGTCTATAATGAAGAAAAGGATACCGTCGAAAAGGTTGGACGTTTGTATGTTATGCGTGGGAAGGAGCAGATTGAGGTGGATGAGCTGCACTCCGGTGATATCGGCGCACTGGCAAAGCTTTCCAACACCTCTACACAGGATACCCTTTCTCTGAAGGATGCAAATATTATCATTCCCAAGATTGCGCTGCCTGGCTCCGTGCTTTGCATGGCAATCAAACCGAAGGGCAAGGGCGATGAGGATAAGCTTTCCGCAGCCCTGACAAAGATTCGTGAGGAAGACCCCACGATTAAGATGGAAGTAAACCCCGAAACCAAACAGACGCTGGTTTATGGCGTTGGCGAACAGCAGCTGGATGTTATGGTGCAGAAGCTGAAAGCAAAATATAAGATTGAGGTTGATCTGACAGACCCCATCATCCCTTACAGAGAAACCATTAAGGCAAAAGCATCCGTGCGCGGTCGTTATAAGAAGCAGTCCGGCGGTCATGGTCAGTTTGGTGACGTTGTGATGGAATTTGAGCCCAGCTATGATACCACAACACCTGTTATCTTTGAAGAAAAAATCTTCGGCGGCTCCGTTCCCAAGCAGTATTTCCCTGCGGTTGAAAAGGGTTTGCAGGAATGTGTACAGAGCGGCGTGCTGGCAGGCTATCCCGTTGTTGGTCTGAAGGCTACCCTGACAGATGGCTCCTACCATCCCGTTGACTCCTCCGAAATGGCGTTCAAGATGGCAACCTCTGTTGCATTCAAGGAAGGGATTCCACAGGCGAAGCCCGTTATTCTGGAACCCATCGAACACGTTGAGGTGCTGATTCCCGATAAATACATGGGCGATATCATGGGCGATATCACAAAACGCCGTGGGCGTATTTTGAGCATGGATGCAGTCGGCATGAAGAAGTGCATTGTTGCAGAGGTTCCTACCGCAGAAATGCACAAATACGCAACCGACCTGCGCTCCATGACACAGAGCCGTGGTGAATACAGACATCATTTTGAAAGATATGAGGAAGCACCCATGGAGGTACAGAAAAAGATTATTGAAGCACGCGCCGCTGAAAAAGAAAAATAATTTCCGAAAAGTGGCAGATGCAACAGATTTTTCTGAAATAATATGATAAAATGAACCACGAGAAGATATTTTTTCCTCTCGTGGTTTTTTATTTTGATTTTGGACGATACTTGGATAGGTCAATCGGAAGGAGGCTTTTCTATGTACGATATCGGGATTATCGGCGGCGGCCCTGCGGCGTTATCGGCGGCAGTCAGCGCAAGGCAGCGGAATAAAAGCGTTTGCATCTTCGGCAGAAGTCTGGATAGCTCTCTGCTGTTTGCGGCGGAGAAGGTTGATAATTACCTTGGTCTGCCCGATTTAAGCGGCGAGGAGCTGCTGAATCAGTTTTATGCCCACGCCAGAAAGCAGGGCGTGGAGTTTGTGGAATCGCGCATCAAGCAGATTATGCCCATGGGAGAGTATTTTGTTATCAATGCGGATAATAATTTCGTGCAGGCAAAAACGCTGATTCTGGCAACGGGCATCAATAAAAGCCGCGGCATTGCGGGCGAAACGGAGTATCTCGGCAAGGGGGTCAGCTATTGTGCGACCTGCGATGGGATGCTTTATCGCGGTAAAAATGTTGTGGTTGTGGGCGAAAATGCAGAGGGGGAGGCAGAGGCAAACTTCCTTGCGGATGTCTGCGCGCGCGTGACGTATCTGCCTTTGTATCAGCCGGTGATGTATTTAAAGGAAAACATCCATTTAAAGGAAGGAAAACCGCAGGCAGTGCTTGGCGAGAATGGCAGGGTTTCCGCGCTAGAGGTGGGGGGAGAAGCGATTCCCTGTGATGGGATTTTCTTTGCGAAAAACAGCACAGCCCCCGAAAGTCTGCTGTTTGGGCTGGAAACGGATGGCAAGAATATCGTGGTTGACCGTGCGATGAAAACGAATCTTCCCGGTGTTTTTGCGGCAGGAGACTGCACCGGTGCGCCGTATCAGATTGCGAAGGCGGTCGGCGAGGGACTGGTTGCGGCATTGAGCGCGGCGGCATATCTGGATGAAGGCAACCGAAAATAAGAGTGGACAGGTGTGGACAGATTGGACAGATTGGACACGAAAAGGACAGCCAAAAAAGCAAAAGCGGACAGCGGAAATGGACAGAGATTGTATGTGAATGCATACAGTCTCTTTTTTTATGAACTTTTTAAACAATTTGTGAATTTTCAAAAAGGGTCTTGAATATAACTGGATATGGTGTTAATATATGTATTGTAAATTAGCACTCGGATTAGATGAGTGCTAACAGATAGAAAATTATAGGAGGTAATGAAAATGAAACTTGCACCATTAGGAGATAAAGTCGTATTGAAACAGGTAGAAGCACAGGAAACCACAAAATCCGGCATCGTGCTGACAAGTCAGGCGAAGGAAAAGCCGCAGGAAGCAATCGTTGTTGCTGTCGGCCCCGGCGGCATGGTTGGCGATACCAAGATTGAGATGGTAGTGAAGGAGGGCGACCATGTGCTGTATTCCAAATATGGCGCAATGGAAGTGAAATATGACGGTGAGGAATACCTGATTATGCGTCAGAATGATATTCTGGCAATCATCAAGGATTGATTTTAATTGATTTTTGAAAATAAAAATTTGAAAATTTGATTGGAGGAAAGCATTATGGCAAAAGAAATCAAATACAGCACCGATGCCAGAAACGCAATGGCGGCAGGTGTGGATAAGCTGGCAAATACAGTAAAGGTAACACTGGGGCCCAAGGGCAGAAACGTGGTTCTGGACAGAAAATTCACTTCTCCCCTGATTACAAACGACGGTGTTACTATTGCAAAGGATATCGAGCTGGAAGACCCCTATGAAAACATGGGCGCGCAGCTGGTAAAAGAGGTTGCAACGCAGACAAATGATGTTGCCGGCGACGGTACTACAACAGCGACCGTTCTGGCACAGGCAATGATTCAGGAGGGTCTGAAGAATATTGCGGCAGGCGCAAATCCCATCATTCTCAGACGCGGGATGCAGAAGGCAACGGAAGCAGCTGTTGCAGAAATCAAGAAGATGAGCCAGTCCGTTACCACAAGCAAGCACATTGCAAACGTAGCGGCAATCTCCGCAGGGGATGAGGAAGTCGGCAAGATGATTGCGGAAGCAATGGATAAGGTTACAAATGACGGCGTTATTACCATTGAGGAATCCAAGACCATGAAAACAGAGCTGGCTCTGGTAGAAGGGATGCAGTTCGACAGAGGGTATCTTTCCGCATACATGTCTACGGATATGGATAAGATGGTAGCGGTTCTGGAGGAGCCTCTGATTCTGATTACAGATAAGAAAATTTCCAATATTCAGGAAATCCTGCCGATTCTGGAGCAGGTAATGCAGACAGGCAGAAAGCTGCTTTTGATTGCAGAGGACGTAGAAAGCGAGGTTCTGGCAACTCTGGTTGTGAACAAGCTGCGTAATGTATTCACCTGCGTTGCGGTAAAGGCACCCGGCTACGGCGAAAGAAGAAAAGCACAGCTGGCAGATATCGCGGCACTGACAGGCGGTCAGGTTATCTCCGAGGAGGTTGGCATTTCCCTGCAGGATGCAACCTTGGATATGTTGGGTACCGCGAAAACGGTTCGTGTGGAAAAGGAAGCAACCATCATCGCAGACGGTGCGGGTGACAAGGCTGCCATCGAAGCGCGTATCGCACAGATCAAAAAGGGCATGGAAGAAACAGATTCCGCATTTGATAAGGAAAAATATCAGGAAAGACTGGCAAAGCTTTCCGGTGGCGTAGCTGTGATCAAGGTTGGTGCGGCAACAGAAACAGAAATGAAGGAAAAGAAGCTGCGTATGGAGGATGCACTGGCGGCAACAAAGGCAGCAGTGGAGGAAGGTATTGTAGCCGGCGGCGGTACTGCTCTGGTTCATGCCATGGATAAGGTAAAAGCAGCCTGCGCAGAGCTGGCAGGGGATGAAAAAACAGGTGCGGATATCGTCATCAAGGCACTGGAAGCACCTCTGCGTCAGATTGTTGCAAATGCAGGTCTGGAAGGGTCTGTGATTGTAAACAAGGTAAAAGAGATGAATGACAGCATGGGCTTCAACGCGCTGACAGAGGAATATGTGGAAATGGTTGAAGCAGGTATCCTTGACCCTGCAAAGGTAACAAGAAGTGCATTGCAGAATGCAACCAGCGTTGCTTCCACCTTCCTGACAACAGAAGCGGTTGTTGCGGAGCTGCCTGCGAAAAACGCACCCGCAATGCCTGATCCCGGCATGGGTAACTACATGTAATAATTTAAGTCGAAAGCAGACTTCGCCCTACTCTAAAAGGTGCGCCCAAATAAGAAAACTTGAATTCTGAAATGCTGAAAGCTACGGCTACTGCGTCAGTTCCCCTTGACAGCCTAAGTCAAAGGATGCCTGCGGGAAACTTCCTTGTATCCGCAGGCTTTCAGCTATTTCATTTTCTTCATGTTTTCTTATTGGGACACACCTAAGAGTGGGGCATTTTTCTTGTAATTTTTCGTTTTTATGGAAAAGAAATTCAAAAATTTTTGAAATTTTGTGGAAAATCACACTGGTGTATTTGCAGAGCGGACAAATATCCGAGAATAAGAAAAAATGTCTTTCTACAAGGAACTTTTTTATGGATACCTATTGACTTTGTTGAATTTAATCATATATAATTGGGAAGGTCGATAAATTATGCGGTTTTTGTCAAAAATACTTGGGTTATCGACAGAAAATTGAAATAAGGTTAGGAGGGATTTTAGTGTTACAGGTATTTGATATCATCGGACCTATTATGATTGGCCCTTCCAGTTCTCATACAGCAGGTGCAGTGCGTATCGGGAAATATGCCCGTTCTGTTCTGGGCAAGAAGCCCGTGAAGGCTGTGATTCAGTTCAGCGGCTCCTTTGCCAAGACCTATAAGGGTCACGGTACGGATAAGGCTGTGATTGCAGGGATTCTGGGGATGGACACAGACGATGCCCGTATCCGCAACAGCATGCAGATTGCGACAGAGGAAGGTCTGGATTTTACCTTTATCGAAGAAGATATTGACGGCGCACACCCCAATACGGCGGAAATTACGCTGACAGATGAAGCAGGAAGAACCGCGCTGATTCGCGGTGCATCCATCGGCGGCGGCAATATTATTATCAATAAAATCAATGATACAGAGGTATCGATTTCCGGTAAATCCGATACATTGGTGATTCCCCATGATGACGTTCCCGGTATGATTGCCGTGGTAACAAACATTCTGGCAGACAAGGGTGTAAACATACATGGGTTCTCTCTGGGCAGAGACCATAAGGGCGGTACAGCTGTTATGACAATCGAGATCGACGGTCATGTGGACGAGTCTATCAATGATGCAATCATGGAATGTCCCCATATTCACGCATCTACGATTCTGAAAGCAATTTAAGAAGGAGAGGCGGAGAACTTGTTAAAATATGATTCTATTGCCGAATTGGTAAACGAAGCGGAAAAGAGAGGCTTGAAGCTTTCTGAGCTGGTTCTGAAAACACAGGCGGCAATGACGGAAAAGACAGAAGAAGAAATGTTCGCAACCATGGAGCGATCCCTGCAGGTCATGAAGGAATCCGTACAGGATGGGCTGGATAAGGACAAGCGTTCTGCCAGCGGATTGACAGGCGGCGATGCCTACAAGCTGAATGAGGCATTGAAGGCAGGCAAGAATATTGCAGGTCATTTCTTCGGCAATGCAATGATGAAGGCGGTTGCGGTTGCACAGACAAATGCCTGCATGGGCAGAATCGTAGCATCCCCGACAGCGGGCAGCTGCGGTATTCTTCCTTCTGCACTGCTGACATTGCAGGAGGAAAAAAATATTTCGGATAAGGATCTGGTTATGGCACTGTTTACTGCATCTGCGGTTGGTATCGTGATTGCAACGAATGCCAGCGTGGCAGGGGCGGCAGGCGGCTGTCAGGCAGAATGCGGCGCGGCAAGCGCAATGGCGGCGGCGGCAATGGTAGAGCTTTGCGGCGGCACACCCAAGCAGTGTGAGCACGCTTGTGCAATCGCGCTGAAAAATATTCTCGGTCTGGTTTGCGACCCTGTTGCAGGTCTGGTTGAGATTCCCTGTATCAAAAGAAATGCCGGCGGCGTAGGCAATGCGCTGGTAGCGGCTGAGCTGGCACTGGCAGGCGTGGAAAGTCATATTCCTGCGGATGAGGTAATTGTAGCGATGAAGAAAATCGGTGATACAATGTCCTCTACGCTGAAGGAAACCGCAGAAGGCGGTCTGGCTGTGACACCGACAGGGAAAAAGCTTTGCGAAAAGGTATTTGGTTGATGCAAAAGGCAAACCTCAATACTTTTCATATTTAGTTTTCGTACAAACCGTAGAAACAAGCAATTATACAAACATTTATCAAATCAATCATTTAATAGGAGAAGGTCAAAATGAGTATTATTCAGAAATGGAATAGCATTTCCTTAGTAAAACGTATCGTTTGTGGTCTGATCATTGGTGCAATCCTTGGTCTGCTGATTCCACAAGTAAAAGTTATCGGTGTTCTGGGTACCCTGTTCGTTGGTGCTCTGAAGGCTGTAGCACCTATTCTGGTATTCTTCCTGGTTATCGCAGCTCTGGCTTGCGGTCAGGAGGGCGGCGGCAGAACAATGGGCCGTGTAGTTGCACTGTACCTGATTGGTACATTCGCAGCGGCTGTTGTTGCTGTACTGGCTTGCCACTTCATCCACATCGTTCTGCCTCTGGGCAACGCTGCTTCCACAGATGGCTACACAGCAGCAGGCGGCATTGGTGAAGTATTCTCCAATCTGCTGAACAACATTGTTTCCAACCCCATCGGTTCCATGGTAAACGCAAACTACCTGGGTATTCTGTTCTGGGCTGTTATCTTTGGTCTGGCACTGAAAAAAGCAAGTGACACAACAAAGAAAGCACTGAACGATTTCTCCGAAGCAGTTACAGCAGCAGTTAGAGCAGTAATCTCCTGCGCTCCCTTCGGTATCCTGGGTCTGGTATTCACAACAGTATCCGAAAACGGTCTGGGTATCTTCACAGAATACGGTAAGGTTCTGGCAGTTCTGGTTGGCTGCATGGCTTTCGTAGCTCTGATTCTGAACCCCATCATCGTATGGACACAGATCAAATCCAACCCTTATCCTCTGGTATTCAAATGCCTGAAGGATTCCTTTATCACAGCATTCTTCACAAGATCTTCCGCAGCGAATATCCCTGTTAACATGACTCTGTGTGAAGAACTGGGTCTGGATGAAGATAACTACTCCATCTCTATCCCTCTGGGTGCAACCATCAACATGGGCGGTGCTGCAATCACAATCACAGTTATGACACTGGCTTGCGTAAACACACTGGGCATGGAAGTTCCCCTTGCAATGAAGGTTCTGCTGTCCTTCGTAGCAGCTATCTCCGCTTGCGGTGCTTCCGGTGTTGCAGGTGGTTCCCTGCTGCTGATTCCTCTGGCTTGCTCTCTGTTTGGTATCCCCAACGATGTAGCAATGCAGGTTGTAGGTGTTGGCTTCATCATCGGCGTAATTCAGGACTCCTGCGAAACAGGTCTGAACTCTTCTACAGACGCACTGTTCACAGCTGCTGCTGACTTCCACGATATGAAGAAAGCAGGCAAGGACATCTGGGCTTGGAGAAAGAAATAATTTTCAAAGGGAATTTAAGCAACAAAATTTTATAAAAAAATACGGTTGGTACGAGCCCCCGTCGCTTACGCGACGGGGTTTTCTTTTGCAGGAAGGGCTTAAAGAAAATTTAATATTTTCCCAGTTGTAATCTATGATTTTTTTGCTATAATTGACTTGAAAACACAGTTGGAACAGCTTGTGGACGAAATTGAGGTGGAAAGTATGTTGTGGATGTTTTTATTTATCATTTGTATGATTGGAGTATTCGGGAAGCTGCTGCTTTTCGGGATACAAATGGCTTGGGGAATCTCCAAATTTTTACTGACGATTGTAATATTGCCGCTGAT
Organism: Clostridium sp. MCC345; assembly: GCF_018785345.1. Classification (NCBI taxonomy): domain Bacteria; kingdom Bacillati; phylum Bacillota; class Clostridia; order Eubacteriales; family Clostridiaceae; genus Clostridium; species Clostridium sp. MCC345. The sequence goes on along the minus strand of NZ_WQPP01000017.1, from coordinate 215,776 downwards.
TTTAATTGGTATGGTGGTAGGAGGCTTGCTTTATATCGCATTCCCGATTCTGATTGTGATTGGGATTATCACACTGCTTTGTAGGTAAGAATAGAGGCGTTCATCGAAGGATGGACGCCTTTTCTGTCGAGGGGTTTCGGAAGAAAGGTATTCCTTCTAAATTGTATTTGTGGTATACTTACAAATAAGTATGTAATTATGAAAAAGAGGAGAGGGAGTGCAGTTCATGAAAAACAGAGTGAAGATTTCCATTGACGGAAAAAGCTTTACGCTGGTTGGCGAGGAATCGGAGGAACATATCCGCAGTGTGGCGGCTTATATTGATGAGAAAATGACGGAAGTCCGTGAAAAGGCCGTTGCTGTTACGTTGGATTCCAGCCTTGCTTATGTGCTGACCTCTGTGAATGTGGCAGATGATTACTTCAAGGAAAAGGCATATACTGCTGAGCTGGAGGGCAGACTCATCGGCATGACGGCGCGCGTGCAGGAATTGACGCATAAGCTGGAGGAAGCGGAAAAGGCGAGAGAGAATGCGGAAAACAAGCTGGATGAATATATTCTGGCGATGGAGGACAACGGCAGCGCGCAGATGCACCAGACATACCATTCCGCAGGGAAAAATAAAAAAGGAAAGAAATAATCATAAAAATTAACGAAAAAAGAAATAACGAAAAGCAGCATGCCGATGAAGCATTTGAGAGAATTTCATAGGTTTGCTCTTTTCTTTTACAACGGGTTTGCATGAGAGAGAAAGGAGACTATTATGTCTGGAGTGAATCGACCGGAGCTGCTTTCCCCTGCGGGTTCCATGGAGAGCCTGAAGGCGGCAGTGAACGGCGGCTGTGATGCGGTCTATCTGGGTGGCAAGCAGTTCAGCGCAAGGCAGTATGCGGGGAATTTTGATTTGAAGGAATTGGAGGATGCCTGTGATTATTGCCATCTGTGCGGCGTAAAGGTGTATGTAACGGTAAATACGGTATATAAGGATGAGGAGCTGGCAGGGTTTTTGACCTATATCAGGAGCCTGTACGAAATGGGCGTGGATGCGCTCATTATGCAGGATACAGGCGCGGAAAGACTGGTAAAGGCACATTTTCCTGATTTTCCCCTGCATGCAAGCACGCAGATGACCTGTAATTCTCTGGCTGATGTGAAATACTGGGAAGGCCGTGGGTTTGATAAAATCGTGCTGAGCAGAGAGCTTTCTCTGGAGGAAATCAGGCATATTACGGAAAACACCGAAGCGGAAATCGAAACCTTTGTGCATGGGGCGCTTTGTGTTTGCTATTCGGGGCAGTGCATTATGAGCAGCATGCTGGGCGGCAGAAGCGGCAACCGCGGACGCTGCGCGCAGACCTGCCGGTTGCCCTATACGCTGTATAAGGGCTATGACAGCATGGCGGAGGGATATCTGCTTTCCCCGAAGGACGTGATGACGGTGGAAATTCTGCCGCAGCTGATTGAGGCAGGAATTGCATCGCTGAAAATTGAGGGCAGAATGAAAAGCCCTGAATATGTGGCAGGGGTAACGCGGATTTACCGCAAATATATTGACCTGTATTTTGAAAACCCGGAGGAATACAAGGTAGATCCCGCGGATATCAAGGCGCTGCAGCAGCTGTTTAACCGTGGCGGCTTTACGGAGGGATATTACACCTCCTTTGCCGGACGGGAAATGATGAGCATTGAACGCCCGAAATCGTGGGGGCTGAAGGTCGGCATTGTGGACAAGTATCTGCCGAAATATAAGAAGGTGACGATTCGCACAAGAGAGCCCTTGGTTCCCGGAGATGGTCTGGAAATCTGGACGCAGACAGAGCCGCACGTTGGGACGAATGTTTCCAAGCATTCCAAGGCGGGCGAGGTGATTACGATTACCCTTGAGGGGGATATCAACAAAAATGATGTGGTTTACCGCACCTTTGGGAAGGCATTGCAGGATGAGCTGAAAAAGACCTACGAAAAGGATACACGCAAGCTTCCGATTTACGGGATGCTGCGTGTGAAGGAGGGCGAACCGATTTCCTTACAGCTTTGGGATAACGGCGGCAACAGCGTTTTTGTCAGCGGCAGTATCGTAGAGCCGGCAGGCAGCTCGCCTATGCTCCCGATGAAGCTGCGGGAAAACATCAGCAAGATGGGCGCAACCCCCTTTGTTCTGGCGGATTTGCAGACGGATATCGACAGATATATTTATGTGAATATCAGCGAGGTGAACCGTGTGCGGCGTGCGGCGTGCGAGGCACTGGAGGCGGCGATTCTGAAAAAATCCAAGCGGAAGGCGAAGGATGACGCGGTGTATGCGAAACCGGAGAAGCAGCCGATGCAGCTGCGGAAAAAGCTGACAGCGGTTGTGACGAACATGGGGCAGCTGGATGCCGTTTTGCAGGCGAGAGGCATTTGCAGGGTGTATTATGAAGCGGCGGCGGATTTGGAGAAAAATCTGGACAAGATTCTGGCAAAATGCCGCAAGGCAGGCGTGACGCTTTATGCCGCACTGCCGAGAGTGGCAAGAGAATGGAATGCGGAAGCAGAACAGCCGATGATTGACAGGCTGATTGCGAGCGAGATTGATGGCTTTTTGGTGCGTGCCGCAGGGCAGTTTGCACAGGTGCAGAAAAGCGGCAAGAAAATTGTTGTTGACTACAATCTGAATGCGATGAACCGGCAGACGGTGGAATACTGGAAGGAGCAGGGGGCGGACAATGTCTGTCTTTCTGTGGAGGCGAATTTGCAGGAAATTAACCGCATGGGGGACAAGGACTGCGAAATGGTGGTTTACGGCTATCTGCCGTTGATGAAAACACAGCAATGTCCCATCGGGAATTATGTGGGCGGCAAGGACGGACATAAATTCTGTACGGAGCGCAGCAATGAGGATTTGTATTTCCTCAGAGACAGAAAGGGCGTGAAATTCCCCTTGATGACGGACTGCGAGAGATGCGTCTGCACGATTCTGAACGGCAAGCCTTTGTTTACGCTGAAATTTTATGATGAAATTCTGGAAAGCACAACGGGTCTGGTGCGTCTGGACTTTACAAAGGAGGGCCCCGGCAGGGCAGAGCGGATTGCGAAGGCATACGGGGAAATGACGGCGGATGCGGAGCGGATGAGCCCCGCGACACGCAATCTTTTGGGAGAAATGAGCGAAAAGGGCAGCACGAAGGGGCATTTCTTCCGCGGAGTGGAGTGATGTAAATGTTTGATTTAATCATAATGCTGAGCAGATACCTGTTCATTTTCTATATCGTTTTGTTCCTGTGGCAGGGCATTGTTTATGTTGCCTATGAGCAGGGCGGCTTTCTGGGGAACCCCTATACGGCGGTTTCCATGCAGAGACGGATTACGGTATTGATGCACATGACGGCGTTTCTGATTCTGGGATACAACAGAGAAACATATATGTTTGATATTACGACGCTGCTATTTGGGGCGATTTCGTTGGTTTTTCTGCTGTTCGCGGTGAAGCTTCTGGACAGGTTTTATTACGAGGGCTGTCCGCTCATCTGGACGGGGATGCTGTTTCTGATGGATGTGAGCTTGATTATTTTACAGAGGGTGGAGCCTTCTCTGGCACACAGACAGCTGATGTGGATGTGCATTGGGCTGGCAGGGATGTCTTTTTTGCCGACCTTCTTTCGATGGATTCCAAGGTTTGAAATGTTTGAATGGGTGTATATCATCGGGTGCTATCTGCTGCTGCTTTCGACAAGGTTTTTCGGCGTGTCAAAATACGGCTCTACCAACTGGCTTGCCATTGGCCCGGTTACCTTTCAGCCCTCGGAGATTGCAAAGTTTCTGTTTGTATTCTACCTTGCGAGCGTATTCCGCAAGAGGGTGGAATGGAAGCAGTTTCTGACAACGGGGATTTTGAGCGCAGGACTGGTGATGCTGTTGGTTTTGCAGAAGGACTTGGGCAGTGCGCTTATCTTTTTTATGACATACATGGTGATGCTGTATATTGCGACCTCGAATGAATTTCTGTTCTTTCTGGGGATGGGTGCGGCAAGCGTGGCGGCAATGGGGGCGTATAAGCTGTTTTCTCATGTGCAGGTGCGTGTGGCGGCATGGCGCAACCCCTGGGCGGATATTGATGCAGGAGGATATCAGATTGTCAGCTCCCTTTTTGCCATTACGACATGGGGGCTGTTCGGCAGCGGCTTGACGAAGGGGATGCCGAAAAGTATTCCCGTTGTGGAAAGCGATATGATTTTCTCGGCAATCTGCGAGGAATTCGGTGTGATTTTCGGCGCAGGCATCATCGGGATATTTATTATGCTGCTGTACCGCGGGGTGCGTATTGCACTGGACTGCAACAGAAGATACTACAGTATTCTGGCGGCAGGAGTGACCACGCTGATTTCGTTTCAGGCGTTTGTGATTCTGGGCGGCGTGATGAAGCTGATTCCCCTGACGGGGGTAACACTGCCGTTTGTCAGCTACGGCGGCAGCTCGGTTCTGGTCAGCCTGATGATGATTGGGCTTTTGCAATGGGTATGCGTATATTGCGAGCAGCGCGCTCAGCAGGAGCAGGAGGAGCAGCGGATGATGGAGGAAATGCAGATGGGAGGCGGCAGATATGAGTAATATGAAGCGAAGCATGCGCCGCGTATTCTGGCTGCTGGCGTTATGCTTTTTCCTGCTGTTGGGCTATCTGGGGAAGCTGGTTTTTGTAGACAGAGAGGAAATTTCCGGCAACTCCTATAACAGCCGTCTGCGGTATGTGGATGAAACCATCAAGCGTGGAGACATTCTGGACAGAGAGGGCGAGGTCATCGCGACCAGCACAAGGCAGGAGGACGGTATCTACAAGAGAGAATATCCGCGCGGACGGATGGCGGCACATATTACAGGCTACAGCAGTGTCGGGAAAACCGGCGTTGAGGCAGCAGAAAATTTTGAGCTGATGAAGCTGCACAATGAATTATTTCAGCGCGTGAGCAGTGTGGTGCGGAAAACGGAGCTACAGGGCAACAGCGTTGCTTTAACGATGGATATGGATATTCAGACAACGGCAGGCAACCTTCTGGGCAGTGCCAAAGGAGCGATTGTTGTGATGGAGCCTTCGACGGGGCGGATTCTTGCCTTGCAGGCGTATCCCGACTTTGACCCGAATACGGTGGAGGAGCAATGGGATACACTGAAGGAGGATGCGGACAGTCCACTGGTGAACCGTGCGACGCAGGGGCTTTATCCGCCCGGCTCAACATTTAAGACTGTAACGGCTTTGGCAGGGATGGAGTACCTTTCTGACTGGCAGAGCTTTCAGGTGGAATGTACGGGCGAAAGAGTTTTTCAGGATAAGGTGATTCATTGCTACAATAATAAGGTGCATGGCATGGTGGATATGAAAAGTGCGCTTGCCTACTCATGCAACTGCTATTTTGCGGCACTGGCGGATGAAATCGGTGCGGGCAAGCTGGCGAAGACCATGCGGCAGGTCGGCATGGATGCAGACAGCCGCTTTGAACTGGAAACAAGCCGAAACAGCATTTATCTGGCGAAGGGTGCTACGGAAAGCGAACTGGTGGAAACGGCAATCGGGCAGGGCAGAACGGGAGTTACGCCCCTGTATATGGCAATGCTTGCCTCTGCGTTTGCGAATGACGGGATGATGATGAAGCCATATATCGTAGACCACGTGGTTTATCCGGATGGGACGGAAACAAAAAACACCGTTCCCGAAAAGCTGACGGAAATCTGCACGGCGGAGGAAGCGGCAGCCATCAGGGACATGATGATAGGGGTTGTTTCCGGCGGCACAGGCACGGCGGCGGCAATCAATGGTGTGACGGTTGCCGGCAAAACGGGTACGGCGGAAAATGCCACAGGCTATGACCATAGCTGGTTTATCGGCTTTGCGCCTGCGGAGAACCCGAAGGTTGCGGTTGCGGTTGTGATTGAAAATGCCAACTACGGCAGTGCAACGCCGATTGCAGGCAAGGTGATGCAGGCGGCTCTGGCAGAACTGGAAAAATAAGCTGAGGTGACGAAATGAAGCTGTGGTTGGATACATCGAAGGCATACGCCATTGCCCTGGAGGGCGGTGGCGCAAAGGGTGCGTATGAGGTCGGTGTCTGGAAGGCGTTGGACGAGGCCGACGTGCGGTTTGATGCGGTGGCAGGCACCTCTGTCGGCGCACTGAACGGGGCGATGATGGTGATGGGAGAGCTGGAGCAGGCGCTGCGACTCTGGGAGAACATTCGCTTTTCGCAGGTATTTGATGCGGATGATGAGCAGCTAAAGAAGCTTTATGACCATAAGCTTTCGGAGGTGGATTTTCGGACGCTTTTCAAGGATGTGATGGAAGCCATCCACGAGGGTGGCCTGGATATTGAACCGCTTCGGAGGCTGATTGCGGAATGGGTGGATGAAGAAAAAATCAGAAGCTCCCCGAAAAAGCTGTTTCTTGTGACGTATTCTCTGACGGACAAAAGGGAACTGGACATGGATGCGGACGAGCTGGAGGAAGGCAAGCTGCGGGATATGCTGTTGGCGAGTGCGTATGTGCCGCTATTTCAGCGGAAGAAGCTGGACGGTAAGGATTATGTAGACGGGAGTGTGCATAATATTGTGCCAATTAGCAGCTTGCTGGAACGCGGCTATCGGGATATTATTGTGATTCGGATTTTCGGCGTGGGCTTTGAAAAACGGACGCGGATTCCCAAAGATGCGAATATCATTACGGTTGCGCCGAGAGAAAGACTTGGCGGTGTATTGCAGTTTGATGCGGCGCAGAGCAGAAGGCTGTTGCAGCTGGGATATTTCGACGGACTGCGGATGCTGTATGGTCTGGCAGGGGAGAAATATTACATCGACAGGCAATGGAGCGAAACAGAGGCGTATTTTGCGTTGCAGGAGCTGTGCAGACTTTTTATAAAGGAAGAAACACCTTCTCTGCGGGCGCTGAATGAAACGATTCTGCCTAAGCTGGCGAAGCATTTAAAGGTGAAGGACGGGGGATATTATGACCTGCTGACGGCACTTCTGGAAAGGCTGGCGGAGCGGCAGGGGATTTCACCGTTTCGGGTGCGGACGGAGGAAATGCTTCTGCTTGAGATTGCGGCGAAAATGAAGAAAAAATAGGAAATATAACTATGAAGGAAATTCTTTTCTGAAATATTTAAAATACGAAGTGTTTTTCCTTTTTCAGAAAAGATTTTCCGAATATAATAGAAGAAACTCATAGAAATGAAAGAAAGTGCTTTTCGCTCCAAAAGGGGCGGAGGGCCTTTTTTATGCAGAAAACAACGGAAAACACAGAAAATACTCAAAAAAGAGAAAGGAAAAAAGGATAACTTTTCTGCAAAGAAAACGGACAGGCAAACATACCAATAAATATTTTTGCATATAATTTAACAATATAGGGGGTTCGGGCAGGCGTTTTAAAACCCTGTAGAACCGGTAGGAATAAAAATCCCCCTTTTTTGGTAGGGTACGAAAGAAAGAAATACCAACAAAGAGATGGGAATTGTCGGCGGTTTCTTGTGTGGAGATAGTCATTTTGTGCAAAAATCGACACTTTTTTTCAAAAAAACATAGGAATTAGATAGCATACGAAGTATCCTGTATACAAAAAAACGAATTTTCTGCATTTTTCTTCTTTTTTTGCAGGATTTTCTAAAATAAAAACAATTTTTTAACAATTTCTATTGAAATACGGAAACAATGATGTTATAATCTAAACAAATACAAGAGGCGGATATAGCCTAGGGTATTTGGAATGATTAAAAACTTATATTCACGATATTCAAGAATAGAAAGGATATAGGTTTTTTCTAATGTCATCCGATGTGCAGCCTGTCTTTTAGGGAATACGGGGACGACGGGCGGCACCAAACGTTTCATGATTGTTTTATCGCATGGTTAAAATATAGAAACAGAGGAGGTAAAACAAGATGTACACAATGGGTGTTGACATCGGCTCCGCATCTTCAAAGGCAGTTATTTTGAAGGACGGGAAGGATGTTCTTGCTGCAGAGGTTGTACAGGTAGGTACAGGCTCTACAGGTCCCAAGAAGGCTATGGAAATGGCCTTTGAAAAAAGCGGTGTGAAGGAGGAGGAAATCGACTTCATCATTGCGACAGGCTATGGCAGATTTTCCTTGGAGGATGCGGATAAGCAGATGTCCGAAATCAGCTGCCATGCAAAAGGTATTTACCATTTGGTACCCACTGCACGTACCATCATTGATATCGGCGGTCAGGATGCGAAAGCAATCCGACTGGATAACAAGGGTGGTATTAAGCAGTTTTTTATGAATGATAAATGCGCAGCAGGTACAGGTCGTTTCATCGAGGTTATGGCCAGAGTATTGGAAACAACACTGGATGAAATGGCAACACTGGACGAACAGGCAGAGGATACCGCACCAATCAGCAGTACTTGCACTGTATTCGCTGAATCCGAGGTTATTTCTCAGCTCTCCAAAGGCACTGACAGAAAGAGCATTGCCAGAGGGGTTCACATGTCCGTAGCTAGCAGAGCGTGCGGCCTTGCATACAGAGCGGGTCTGGAAAAGGACATTGTCTTTACAGGCGGCGTTGCAAAAAATGCAGGCGTAGTAAGAGCGGTCTCTAGCGTATTGAAAACAGATGTAATTGTGGCACCCAATCCACAAACAACAGGCGCGCTCGGTGCGGCACTTTTCGCATACGAAGCGGCAACAAAAAAATAATAAGAAAGAGGGATTAGAATGAGTTTAACACAAGGCATGACAGCAAAGAAATTGTTAGGCTACTATCAGAACAAAGCTGACCAGGACGCAAGAGAAGCTAAAGCAAGAGGCGACCTTGTTTGTTGGTCCGCATCCGTAGCTCCTTCCGAATTCTGCGTAACAATGGGTATCGCTATGATTTACCCCGAAACACACGCAGCAGGTATCGGCGCAAGAAAAGGTGCTATCGATATGCTGGACGTTGCAGCAAGAAAAGGCTACAACATCGACTGCTGTTCTTATGGTAGAGTAAACATGGGTTACATGGAATGTCTGAAAGAAACAGCTATCACAGGTAAGAAACCCGATGTACTGGTTAACTCTCCTGCAGCTGATGTTCCTCTGCCCGATCTGGTAATCACATGTAACAACATTTGTAATACACTGCTGAAATGGTATGAAAACCTGGCTGTAGAGCTGGATATTCCTTGCATCGTTATCGATGTACCTTTCAACCACACAATGCCTATTCCTGAATATGCAAAAGCATATATTGCAGACCAGTTCAGAAACGCTATTTCTCAGCTGGAAGTAATCTGCGGCAGACCTTTTGACTGGAAGAAATTCAAAGAAGTAAAAGACCAGACACAGCGTTCCGTATACCACTGGAACAGAATCGCTGACATGGCTCAGTACAAACCTTCTCCTCTGAATGGTTTCGACCTGTTCAACTACATGGCACTGATCGTAGCTTGCCGTTCTCTGGACTATGCTGAAATCACATTCAAGGCATTTGCAGATGAACTGGAAAAGAACCTGAAGGCTGGCGTTTATGCGTTCAAGGGCGCAGAAAAAACACGTTTCCAGTGGGAAGGTATCGCAGTATGGCCTCACCTGGGTCACACATTCAAGACAATGAAGAACCTGGGCTCCATCATGACAGGTACAGCTTACCCCGCACTGTGGGATCTGCACTATGATGCAAACGACGAATCTCTGCACTCCATGGCAGAAGCTTACACAAGAATCTACATCAACACATGCCTGTCCAATAAGGTTGAAGTTCTGTTGAACATCATGGAAAAAGGCAAAATCGACGGTACAATCTACCATCTGAACAGATCTTGTAAGCTGATGAGCTTCCTGAACGTTGAAACAGCTGAAATCATCAAAGAAGCAAACGGCAAACCTTACGTTTCCTTCGACGGCGACCAGACAGACCCTAACGTATACTCCGAAGCACAGTATGAAACACGTGTACAGGCTCTGGTTGAAATGATGGAAGCTAACCTGGCAGAAGCGTAAAATAGGAGGAGGAGAAAACGATGAGTAAAGTAGAAGCTATCTTATCCCAACTGAAAGAAGTTGCAGCTAATCCCAAAAAAGCAATGGATGATTATAAAGCTGAAACAGGTAAAGGCGCTGTAGGTATTATGCCTATCTACGCTCCCGAAGAAATGGTACACGCAACAGGTTACCTGCCTATGGGTATCTGGGGCGCACAGGGCAAACAGATTTCCAAAGCACGTACATATCTGCCCGCATTCGCTTGTTCCATCATGCAGCAGATCATGGAACTGCAGTGCGAAGGCGCTTACGATGATCTGGCAGCAGTTCTGTTCTCTGTACCTTGTGATACACTGAAATGCCTGTCCCAGAAATGGAAAGGCGCTAACGCTGACAAGGTAATCGTATTCACACACCCTCAGAACAGAGGTCTGGAAGCAGCTAATCAGTTCCTGGTAACAGAATATGAACTGGTTAAAAAACAGCTGGAAGCTTACCTGGGCGTTAAGATCACAAACGCAGCTCTGGAAAACTCCATTGCTATCTACAACGAAAACAGAGCAGTTATGCGTGAATTCGTTAAAGTAGCAGCTGACTACCCTCAGGTTATCAGCGCTGTTGACCGTCATGCTGTATTCAAAGCAAGACAGTTCATGCTGAAAGAAAAACACACAGCTCTGGTAAAAGAACTGATCGAAGAAATCAAAGCTATGCCTGTACAGCCTTGGGATGGTAAGAAGGTTGTTGTTACAGGTATCCTGCTGGAGCCCAATCAGGTTCTGGAAATCTTCGACGAATTCAAGCTGGCTATCGTTGATGACGATCTGGCTCAGGAATCCAGACAGATTCGTGTTGACGTTCTGGACGGCGAAGAAGGTCCTCTGTACAGAATGGCAAAGGCATGGCAGCAGATGTATGGTTGCTCCGTTGCAACAGATACAAAGAAAGGCCGTGGCAAGATGCTGATGAACAAGGTTGCTGCTACAGGCGCAGACGCAGTTATCATTGCTATGATGAAATTCTGTGACCCCGAAGAATGGGATTACCCTGTAATGTACAGAGAATTCGAAGAAAAAGGTATCAAGAACCTGATGTTTGAAGTAGATCAGGAACTGACATCCTTCGAACAGGTTAAGACAAGACTGCAGTCCTTCGTAGAAATGCTGTAATTTTCCTACCGCATTTGCTTTGATGGAAATGTAAATAAACAGGGGTAGGTGACTACCCCTGTTCTTGTTCATGTAATATTTTAAGAATTACAAATTTTTTAATAGGAGGTCTAACAGAATGGCTAGACAGGTAAAAGTTATTACTGCTGCTGAAGCTGCTGCATTGATTAAAAACGGCGATACCGTTACAACAAGTGGTTTCGTAGCATCCGCTATCCCCGAAGCTCTGGACAGAGCTGTAGAAGAAAGATTCCTGGCAACAGGCGAACCCAGAGATATTACTTATGTTTACTGCGGTTCTCAGGGTAACAAAGACGGTCGTGGTGCAGAACACTTTGCACACGAAGGTCTGCTGAAAAGATATATTGCAGGTCACTGGGCAACAGTACCCGCTCTGCAGAAAATGGCTCTGGAAAATAAGATGGAAGCTTACAACGTATCTCAGGGTGCTCTTTGCCACCTGTTCAGAGATATCGCTGCACATAGACCCGGCTGCTTCACAAAGGTAGGTCTGGGTACATTTATCGACCCCAGAAACGGCGGCGGTAAAGTAAACGATGTAACCAAGGAAGACATCATCGAGCTGGTTAACATCAAGGGTCAGGACTATCTGTTCTACCCCGCATTCCCCATCAACGTTGCTCTGATCAGAGGTACATACGCTGATGAATCCGGTAACATCTCCTTTGAAAAGGAAGTTTCTCCTCTGGAAGGCACATCCGTATGCCAGGCTGTTAAAAACAGCGGCGGTATCGTTGTAGTTCAGGTAGAAAAACTGGTTAAAGCAGGCACACTGGATCCTCGTCTGGTTAAGGTTCCCGGCATCTATGTTGACTATGTAGTAGTTGCTGACCCTAAGGATCACCAGCAGACACTGGATTGTGATTACGATCCCGCTCTGTCCGGCGAAATGAGAAACCCCGACGTTGCTCCCGAACCCCTGCCTCTGAGCGCAAAGAAGATCATCGGTCGTCGTGGCGCTGTAGAACTGGAAAAAGACGTTGCAGTTAACCTGGGCGTAGGTGCTCCTGAATATGTTGCATCTGTAGCGAACGAAGAAGGTATCGGCGACTTCATGACTCTGACAGTAGAAGGCGGCGCTGTTGGTGGTGTACCCGCAGGCGGCATCAGATTCGGTTCTGCTTACAACGCAGACGCACTGCTGGATCAGGGCTATCAGTTCGACTTCTATGATGGCGGCGGTCTGGATCTGTGCTATCTGGGTCTGGCTGAATGTGACCCTCACGGCTCCATCAACGTTTCCAGATTTGGCCCCAGAATTGCCGGCTGTGGTGGTTTCATCAACATTACACAGTGCACACCTAAGGTATTCTTCTGCGGTACATTTACAGCAGGCGGTCTGAAGGTTAAGGTTGAAGACGGCAAGGTTGTTATCGCACAGGAAGGTAAGAACAAGAAGTTCGTTAAATCTGTAGAACAGGTTACATTCAACGGCGATATCGCAAACAAGAATGGTCAGCACGTAATGTACATCACAGAAAGATGTGTATTCGTTCTGAAGGAAGATGGTCTGCACCTGACAGAAATCGCACCCGGTATCGATTTGCAGACTCAGATTCTGGATCAGATGGAATTTGAACCTATCATTGACAGAAACGCTGACGGCAGCATCACTCTGATGGATGCAAAACTGTTTGCAGACGGTCTGATGGGTCTGAAGGAAATGAAGGAAGGCAAATAATTTAATTATTGGACAACTTCGTTTTGATTCATAAAAATTCGGCTCCTACCTGAAAAGGTAGGAGTCTTTTTTATATTGTTTTCCGGTTGTAATTTCCTGCATAATTCTTTATAATAAGAAGCAGTAATCATTGGTTTGGGAAGGCAGGAAAAGGGTGAAGGTATGCCGAAGCTTTATAGAAAAAGATTTATACCCGATGAAATCGTGGAGTTGAAGGATGACCGCATTGTGTATCATGAGGGAAATATTATGATTACCGAATGGGATGTGCTGCATCCGAAGGCAAAATTCAGCCATGGCATTTCCTGCTATTACATGGATAAGGGTTGGAAAATTAGTAAATTCTTAAACAAAAAGAAAGAACTTGTTTATTATTATTGTGATATTATAGAAACAGCATACTTGAAGGCTGAAAATGCGTATATTTTTACAGACCTGCTGGCGGATGTGATTATTCATCCCGACGGTGCGGTTGAGGTGGTTGATTTGGGTGAGCTTTCTGATGCGCTGGAGGACGGCAGCATTACCGAGAGAGAAATCAAGCTGGCATTGCGAAATCTGGACTCCCTTCTGCAAGTGATTTATAGCGGCGGTCTGCCGGAAATGATTCACTTTATGGAGAAGAAGGTGTGAAGATGGAAAATATACACGGCGGGCACAGGGATCGGATGCGTTCCCGCTATTTGCAGGAAGGCCCGGATGGCTTTGCCGACCATGAGCTTCTGGAAATGCTCCTATATGGCTGTATTCCCAGAGGGGACACAAACCCCGTTGCACATCTGCTACTAAAGGAATTCGGCTCACTTTCCAATTTGCTGGAAAGCGATGCACATGAAATTGCAAAGACAGAGGGCGTTGGGCTGAAAAGTGCGGTTTTTCTGACACAGCTGCATGAGGTGATTCGCAGATATGAAAGGGAAAAGCTTGGCAGCAAACCGGAGCTGACCTCGATTACACGCTGCGTGGAGTATTGCAGACAGCTGCTCAGCCATTACAGCACAGAGAGATTTTACATAATCTGCACGGACAGCCGCAGAAGGGTGATTCATGTGGCAAAGCTGGCGGAGGGCACGGTTGGCAGTGTATTTGTTTCCAATCGGCAGGCGGTAGAGGTTGCGCTGCGGTATAAAAGTGCAGGCGTGATTTTCTGTCATAACCATCCCGGCGGCAGGGTGACACCATCCAATGCAGACCTGACACTGACTGTTTCACTTAAAAAAATACTGGATTCTCTGGGTGTTAGAGTGCTTGACCATATCATCATAGGGGAAAACGGAAGCCATTTCAGTTTTTTTGCGAATGGGCTGTTGAAAAATGAAGAAGATGATGAGGAGGAATTTTAATATGACGAAAAGATTATATCGTTCCAAAACAGATAAAAAAATTTCAGGCGTATGCGGCGGCATGGCAGACTATTTTGCGATTGACCCCGTTATTGTGCGTCTGCTTTGGGTACTGGGGACATTGATGAGCCTGTTCCTTGGCGTGGCGGCTTATATTGCCTGTGCATTTATCATCCCCGAAGAGCCGGACACCATTGATGCCGATTTTGAAGAAAAGAAATAAAACGAAGCAAGGAGTGTTAGAAAATGGAACAGAAAAAGCGTATTTTCAGCGGTATGCAGCCCTCCGGTGTGATTACACTGGGCAACTATCTGGGGGCGCTGAAAAACTGGACAAAGTTGCAGGATGAATATGACTGCTTATACTGCATCGTGGATATGCACGCGATTACGGTGCGTCAGGATCCTGTGAAGCTGCGCAAGCAGGCAAAAGATTTGCTGGTGCAGTATCTGGCGGTTGGCTTAGACCCCGAAAAGAATATCATTTATTATCAGTCTCATGTGCCACAGCATGCAGAGCTGGCTTGGATTCTGAACTGCTACACCTATATGGGTGAGCTGAACAGAATGACGCAGTTTAAGGATAAATGCGCAAAGCATGCGGACAACATCAACGCAGGACTGTTTACCTATCCCTCTTTGATGGCGGCAGATATTCTGCTGTATCAGACGGATCTGGTTCCTGTTGGGGAAGACCAGAGACAGCACCTGGAACTGACAAGAGATATCGCGCAGCGGTTCAACGGCATATACGGGGATGTATTCAAGGTGCCGGATGCGTATATCGGCAAGGTTGGCGCGCGTGTGATGGCATTGCAGGAGCCTACTAAAAAAATGTCCAAATCTGACGAAAATCAGAACAACATCATTACCTTGATGGATGACCCCAAGGTGATTATGAATAAGATGAAGCGTGCGATGACGGATTCTGACACAGAGGTACGCTTTGCGGAAGAAAAGCCCGGCATTTCCAACCTGCTGAGCATTTACTGTGCGGTGACAGGCAAAACGATTGCCGAGGCGGAAAAGGAATTTGCAGGCGTGGGCTATGGTACGTTTAAAACGGCGGTCGGTGAGGCGGTTGTTGCGGAGCTGGAGCCTGTGCAGAAGCGCGTGAAGGAGCTGGAGGCAAACAAGGACTATCTGGATGCGATTATTAAGAGCGGCGCGGAAAAGGCAAGCCGTCTGGCAGACAGAACACTGACGAAGGTGCAGAAAAAGGTTGGCTTTCTTCCCAGAATCAGATAAGATTTGAAAATAGGCACTATCCGAGAAAATTTCGGGTAGTGCTTTTTTATGTTACAGGATGCTTGTATGTTACAGGATGCTAACAACTTTCTTACGGCTTTCTTAAGAATGGTGTGCTGTGGTTGAAGGAAGAATGTCTTTCTGCTATGATAAAAGCAGAAACTTGTCATACAAATTGAAGGCAAAAGGGAGGCGTTCCGAATGAAGAAAAAAGTATGTCTGGCGATGAGTCTGCTGATGTTGGCAGGGACGGTGCCTGCGCAGGCGGAAACGATTGGAGAGGCGGAGCAGATTACATTTACTGCGCAGGTTGGCACAAAGGAGCTTTATCGAAACCAGAGCAGGATTTCGTTGGATGCGGCAATTTATATCAAGGATGGCTATGCGATGTTGCCGCTGCGCGCCTTTCTGACCTCGATTGACAACGGTACGATGCACTGGGAAAAGGAAACGAAGCTGGCATGGATGATGCTACGGGGGAATACGGTCGCCTGCGACATTGAGAAGAACAGCATTACGGTGAACGGAGAGCCGATCGAAGTAAGCGGAAGGATGGACATTCGGGATGGGCGGATTTTTGTGCCACTGCGGAACTGGAAAAATATTCTGAATGGCTGCGGCTATACGGTGGCAGATACGGATATCATCTGGGACGCGGCGGAGAAAACGGCAACGGTGCAGCTTCTGGATGACAGCAAGGTGATTGAGATTCCTGCGGATGCGCCGAGAATGACGGGCGAAGGGAGAAAGGCGAGCTATACCATGCCTTTGCGCAGTGAATACGATGAAATTGAGAATATCGGGGATGGATATTTTATTGCAACGAAATTTCCGGAAGCGGCTGGGATTGGTTTGTCTATGCTGGGGAAGGCTTATTACCTTCTGGACAGCAAGGGGAAACGGCTGTTATCCTACGAGAATGGAGAAATTGAATATCTGAAATATCTGGGAGAAGGCTATTTAAGGTTGGAATACGAAAACGGAGAGACTGCTCTGATTGACAGAAACGGAAAGGAGCAATTCAGAACTGCGGAATATTCGATTTATCAGGTTTCGGAAGGACGTGTCAGGGTATCGAATCGGGGTAAAATGGGCTTCTGGGACTTGCAGGGGAATGAAATTACACCGTTTCTTTATGACACGGTATGGATTTTCTCTGAAGGAATGGCTGAGGTGGCAATTTATGAGGAAACAGGAGGAAAGCCTGTGCCGCGGTATGGCTTTATTGACAGGGACGGAAACGAGGTTGTTTCTCCCAAATATATAGAGAGCAGAGATTTCCATGACGGCGTGGCGGCAGTGCAGACGGCGGACGGCTGGGGCTACATCGACAAGACGGGCAAGGAAATGCTTGTGCCACAGTACGCATGGGCAGGAGATTTTACGGACGGCAAAGCCTTTGTGACGGAGCAGAACGGGAAAACGTGGCTGATTGACAAGAGCGGCAAAAAGGTGCAGTTTATTACAGAGGGACTGCCTGTGATACAGGCACGGGAGAATAGTAGTGCGGTAATTCAGGTGCCACTTGCAGACTGGGGCTATGGGGACGATATGACCGGCTGTCCATATTACAACCAAAAGGGCGAGAAGCTGAACTTGACAGAGATTGCGCTGCTGGATGCGGTTGACGGCATTGCGGTGGCGTATGATTGGGTGACGCACAAGCGGTTTTATATTGACGAAAGCGGCAAGCAGTGCATTGCGGATACGTTTGACGGAGTGGACGCATTTCTGGACGGCTATGCAGTGGTGCAGAAGGCGATTACGGGAGCAGACGGAAAGGAAGATGTGGAATGGGGGATTATAAAAAGATAAGTCGGCACCCTAAGTAAAGCCTTGAAACTCGCTGTTTTCCTCGTCGGAAGTGAATTCCGACTGCGGATTCCATTTGGGAAACTACTTACCGCCCAAGAAGGGGCGGCAGGCGAAGCCTGCTTTGCGTAGCAAAGTAATGAACAGTTTGTTTCCCAAGCCCTTCCGCTACCTCAAAAATTATTTTGTCTACAGTCTGAGCCTTTCTGCGGAAAGGCTTTTTTATATGAAATATGAACAAAGGATGAACAAAAGTGCAGTAACTGAATGTTTTATGTTAAGAAGTCTTAACACGGATTGACACGGAAAAGTCCGAGATGATAAAATTGAAAGTAATACACTAGGAAAATCAGGTATTTCCTGAAAGATGTGGAAAGGAGGAATTTTTCTGTTAGAAAATATTCGTTTGAAAGAAAAAATTATGGAATCGCTGGCTTCCGTACTGCCATTAACGGCAATCGTTTTTATTCTGAGCATTACGCTTTTGCCGTTATCCTCGGGGGCATTGGTGCTGTTTTTATTCGGGGCAGTGATGCTGATTATCGGCATGGGCTTTTTTACGATGGGTGCGGATATGTCCATGATGCCGATGGGCGAGGGCATTGGTATGGAGATGAGCCGTACAAAAAATATAGGTGGCCCATTATTGGTTTGTTTTATTCTGGGGATGCTGATTACGATTGCAGAACCGGATTTGCAGGTTCTGGCGGAGCAGGTGCCCGCGATTCCGAATAAAATTCTGATTCTCTCTGTTGCGGCAGGGGTGGGGCTATTCCTGATGATCGCGCAGATTCGTATCTTTTTTCATATTCCTCTGGCGAAGATGCTTTGGGTATTTTATCCTTTGGTATTTCTTCTGGCATTTCTGGCACCGGATTCCTTTATTCCCGTTTCCTTTGACAGCGGCGGCGTGACAACGGGGCCTGTAACGGTACCGTTTATTATGGCACTGGGGATTGGTCTGGCAACGCTGCGAAGTGACAAAAAATCGAGAGAGGACAGCTTTGGTCTGATTTCGCTCTGTTCCATCGGCCCGATTCTGGCGGTGCTGCTGTTGGGGATTTTTTATGAACCCGATCAGGCGTTATACAGCCCGACAGAGGTGCCTGCGGTGGAAACAACGAGAGATGTGGCGCTGCTGTTTGCGCATGAGATTCCCGAATATTTCAAGGAGGTTGCGGTGGCACTGATTCCCATTGCGGCAGCATTTGCGCTGTTTCAGATGCTGTTTCGGCGGTATAAAAGGCATCAGCTGATGCGTGTCGGCTTTGGGTTTTTGTTTACATATATCGGTCTGGCAATGTTTCTTTGCGGCGTAAATGTCGGCTTTATGCCGGTTGGGCAGATTATCGGCGCAGGGATTGCGGACTGTGGGTATGCGTGGCTATTGATTCCCATTGGGATGGTGATTGGGTATTTCATTGTTGCGGCAGAGCCTGCGGTTCATGTGCTGACCAAGCAGGTAGAAGAAATTTCCAACGGCTTTGTGACGGCAAAAATGATGCAGACGGCACTTTCTGTCGGGGTATGTATTTCTGTCGGGATTGCGATGCTGCGGATTTTGACGGGGATTTCGGTTCTCTGGTTCTTAATTCCGGGGTATGTGTTTGCGCTGGTGCTGACACGCTACGTTTCTCCGATTTTTACGGGGATTGCATACGACAGTGGTGGCGTTGCCTCCGGCCCGATGACGGCTACGTTTTTATTGCCCTTTGCAATGGGGGCGTGCGAGGCTCTGGGCGGCAATGTGATGACGGATGCGTTTGGCATTGTTGCGATGGTAGCCATGACACCACTGATTACGATTCAGATGATGGGCTTTATCACGCAGATGAAGGAGAAGGCAAAACGGCGGTATATCGAGGTGCAGATGCACCAGCTGGAGGACGATATTCTGTATTTTGACTGAAATGGGGTGGAAAAATGAAGGATTTGAAAATAGAGCCGATGAAGCTGATTGTTTCCATTGTGGAGCGAGGGCAGGGCAGAAATATGATTGAATTATTCAACGGGCAAAGGCTGACACACCATTTGCAGTGCGCAGGAAAGGGAACAGCGACCTCTGAAATCAGAGATTTACTCGGCTTGGACGGCGTGGAAAAGGATGTTATATTTACGGTTGGCAGGGGAACGATGGTGAACCGCGTGATGCGAGATTTGAATAACGAGCTGCGTGGCGCGGCGCGTTCCCGTGGGATTATATTTGATATGAAGCTGACGGCTATGGCGCATGTAACGGCGCTGGCAATACAGATGAATGTGCAGAACGAAGTGGGGAGGGTGGATACGATGACGGAAGAAGGCATGGAAAACAGCATGATTCTGGTGACGGTGAATCAGGGCTTTACGGAGGAAGTGATGGAAACTGCGAGAAAGGCAGGCGCGCGCGGCGGCACGATTATTCATGCACGCTGGGCAGGCAGTGAAAGCGTTGAGGAATTTTACGGAATTACGGTACAGCAGGAGAAGGAGGTTATCGCGATTGTTTCGTCTGCTGCGAAGCGTAAGGACATCATGGAGGCAATCAATAGAAACCATGGCATGAAAACAGAGGCGCGCGGTACGGTCTGTTCGCTTGCGATTGAGGATATCGTGCGTCTGGGATAAGGGTCCGGCTAAAAAATTGACAAAAGGCGAAAAACGAATTATCATAAAAAAGACGGATGCAGGGTTTTCTGCATACAAAGAGGGATGCAGGGAAGGATGGAAACAGAGAAGGCAGAGGGGAGGTTAAGCAGATGTACTACAGCATCAAAAGCGGCGGATGGCAGAGGATTGCAGAGCCGACAGGGCAGGAGGAAGGTCTGCTTGGCATTTTCCCTTATGAAAAAATGCTTGCCTGTGGCAAAAAATGGGGGATTTCTGCGGAAATTCTGGAGGAGGCAAGACGGTTCAGCTATGCCAGATATGACTCCTTTGAGAATTTTGACTGCGTGAGCCTGGAAATGCTTGATTTTGAGAATATCCTGCTGAGCATCGGCAGTGTCATTCTGTATCTGGAAAAGGGGAAGGCCTTTTTCTTTACCTCTAAAATGGATATTGTGACGGCACTGCTGGAGGAATGTCTGGAGGGACTGGGCGAAAGGGTGACGCTGAACCGCGTGATTTATTCGTTTTTTGAATTACAGACGAAGAAGGATGATATTATTTTTGACAGCATTGAAAAAGAGATTATGGACTTGGAGCAGGCACTCATTGCAACGGGGAAGCGGGATTGTGTTTCGGAGATCATCAGCCTGCGCAAACGGCTGATGGTGCTGAAAAAATATTACGAGCAGTTTCTGAATGTACTGGATATTCTGGTGGAGAACGAGAACGGAATTTTTGACGGGAAAACCCTGCGCTCCTTTAAAATGCTTTACAGAAGAACGGAGCGGCGGTTTCAGAACGTACTGAACCTGCGGGAATATGTGACGCAGGTACGAGAAAGCTATGAGGCGGAGGTTGACATCAGCCTGAACACAACAATGAAGATTTTTACGGTTGTGACAACGATTTTTTTGCCGCTGACGTTAATCGTAGGGTGGTACGGGATGAACCTGAAGATGCCCGAATATGGCTGGAAATACGGCTATCTTTTTGTGGGGCTGCTTTCGCTTACCTGCATTGCAGGCATTATCATCTTTTTCAAACGCAAGAAATGGTTCTAATGTACACCGAAAACGGACATTTGTAAATAAATTTGCGAAAAACTGTTGACAGAATCATTCTGCATGCTATAATGATTCTTGTGGAAGACACAAGATATGGTAAATGCGTTGATGAGGACAGTAGTCCTTTCCGAATGCCACAGAGAGGGATGTATTTTGCTGGGAGCATCCTGCTTTGGAAAGAGAACGAAAACCACCTCTGAGCGGCTTTAATACAGCCCGGTGACTCCGTTATCGTCGGAAATGAGTGGTTTAATCAGAACAATTAGGGTGGAACCGCGGGAGTAGATGCTCTCGTCCCTTTTCGTAGAGGAAAGTGGATGATGGGCTTTTTCTTTTGCCCAAAATTCTCTTTCAAGGAAAAATGTTCTAAAAAGGAGAGATAGCAATGAAGATTACACTGAAAGACGGCGTAGTAAAAGAGTTTGACAATGCGGTTTCCGTTCTGGAGATTGCAAAATCCATCAGCGAGGGTCTGGCAAGAAATGCCTGCGCCGGTATCGTTGACGGCGAAGTAAAGGATTTACGTTTTGTTGTGGACAAGGATGCTGAGGTTTCTATCTGTACATTTGAGGATGAAGCAGGGAAAATGGCATTCCGCCACACAGCATCTCATATTCTGGCACAGGCAGTAAAGCGTCTGTATCCCGAAGCAAAGATTGCAATCGGCCCTGCCATTGCAGACGGCTTCTATTATGACTTCGACAGAGAAAAGGCCTTCACACAGGAAGAACTGGAAGCACTGGAAGTTGAAATGAAGAAGATTGCGAAGGAAGATATTCCTATTGAAAGATTTGAGCTGCCCAGAGCAGAAGCAATCAAATATATGGAAGAAAGAGAAGAACCCTACAAGGTAGAGCTGATTCAGGATTTGCCTGAGGATGCAATTATTTCCTTCTACAAGCAGGGGGACTTCACAGACCTGTGCGCAGGCCCTCACCTGATGAGCACAAAGACAGTGAAGGCAATCAAGCTGACCTCTGTTGCAGGGGCTTACTGGAGAGGCTCCGAAAAGAACAAAATGCTTTCCAGAATTTACGGGACTGCTTACCCCAAGGCATCCGAACTGGACGCATATCTGACAATGATGGAGGAAGCAAAGAAGCGTGACCACAGAAAGCTGGGCAAGGAGCTGAAGCTGTTTGCACTGCTGGATGAAGGCCCCGGCTTCCCCTTCTTCCTGCCTAAGGGTATGGTACTGAAAAACACACTGCTGGATTACTGGAGAGAAATCCACAAAAAAGCAGGCTATGTAGAAATTTCTACACCCATCATTCTGAACAGAGAGCTTTGGTACAGATCTGGTCACTGGGAACACTACAAAGATAACATGTATACAACAGTCATCGACGGTGAGGATTATGCGGTAAAACCTATGAACTGCCCCGGCGGTATGCTGGTTTATAAGCAGGATATGCACTCCTACAGAGACCTGCCGATGCGTGTGGCTGAAATCGGTCTGGTACACAGACACGAAAAGAGCGGCGCACTGCATGGTCTGATGCGTGTTCGTTGCTTCAACCAGGATGACGCGCATATTTTCATGACAGAAGAACAGATTAAGGATGAAATTTCCGGCGTAATCAGCCTGATTGACGGTGTATATAAGCTGTTCGGCTTTAAATATCACATTGAATTGTCCACAAGACCCGAAGACAGCATGGGCTCTGACGAGGCTTGGGAAATTGCAACAGCAGGCTTGCAGAACGCACTGGATGAAAACGGCATTAACTACACAATCAACGAAGGCGACGGTGCATTCTACGGCCCTAAGATTGACTTCCATCTGGAGGACTCCATCGGCAGAACATGGCAGTGCGGTACCATTCAGCTGGATATGCAGATGCCCGAACGATTTGAGCTGGAATACACAGCAGCAGACGGCACAAAGAAACGCCCTGTTATGATTCACCGCGTATGCTTCGGCTCTATTGAGCGTTTCATCGGTATTCTGATTGAGCATTTCGCAGGTCAGTTCCCCGTATGGCTGTCTCCTGTACAGGTTAAGGTGCTGCCGATTTCCGAAAAATTTGCAGACTACGCAAAGAGTGTAGAGGATGCACTGGATGCAGCAGGTATTCGTGTGGAAACAGACAACCGTGCAGAAAAGATTGGCTACAAAATCAGAGAGGCAAGAAACGAAAGAGTACCTTACATCATCGTTGTGGGGGAAAAGGATCAGGAAGCAAACATGGTTTCCCTGCGTTCCAGAAAGAACGGCGAGGAAGGTCAGGTTGCTCTGGCAGATTTCATTGCAAGAATCAAGGAAGAAATCGATACAAAGGTTCTGGATTGATTTTTATAAGAAAAGAAACAAGGGTGGGGAGAAATCCTCACCCTGTTTTTAAAAATCCCGTAAAATCGGCAAAAAATGTTTGACAATAGGGGATATACATGATATACTGCTTTAGTAAAACAAAGAAGAAGTTCCGCTTCTCACCTTATGGCATGGGCAAATAGGGTTAATACAGTATCCAAACAGAGGGTTGCTCTGTTTTTCTGTGTGCGGCGGATTCTTCCGGCGCTTTTCTTTTTTG
This sequence comes from Clostridium sp. MCC345, assembly GCF_018785345.1. Lineage (NCBI taxonomy): Bacteria > Bacillati > Bacillota > Clostridia > Eubacteriales > Clostridiaceae > Clostridium > Clostridium sp. MCC345. The sequence continues at coordinate 192,371 of NZ_WQPP01000017.1, read as the reverse complement.
GAAAGGGCGCTTGTGGACACAGTTTATTTGGGAGGTGCTTGACAATTACTGAATTGATGATTAACGAACAAATTAGGGACAAGGAAATCAGACTGATTGACGAAAACGGCGAACAGCTTGGTATCGTTTCTTCCAGAGAAGCCCAGAAAATCGCTGACGAAAGAAAGCTCGATCTGGTAAAGATCGCACCAACAGCGAAACCCCCCGTATGCCGCATTATGGACTACGGTAAATACAAATTCGATCAGGCAAAGAAAGAAAAAGAAGCCAGAAAGAAGCAGAAAACTGTTGATGTAAAGGAACTGCGTTTGTCCCCCAGCATCGATACACATGATGTTCAGGTAAAAGTCAAAAAAGCAAACGAATTTTTGAAGGACGGCGACAAGGTGAAAATCAGCATCCGTTTCAGAGGACGTGAAATCGGTCATTCCAAGGTTGGCATGCAGATCATGGAGGATTTTGCAAAGGCAACAGAGGAATTCGGCACGGTGGATAAGCAGCCGAAGATGGAGGGCAAGAGCCTGGTTATGTTCCTTGCACCAAAGAACTGATCCGCAAAGGCGGAAGGAAACTATCACAAAACATTTTTAGGAGGAAAATACAATGCCTAAGTTGAAAACAAAAAAAGCTGCTGCTAAAAGATTCAAAATTACCGGCACAGGTAAGCTGAAAAGAAACAAATCCAACACACAGCACATTCTTGGTAAAAAGTCCAGAAAGAGAAAAAGAAATCTGAGACATGCTACAACCGTAGACAGAACAGTAGAAAACAAGGTTAAAAAGACACTGCTGCCTTACGCATAATCAAGCATTCTTGGGACAGTTATTTTTCGAGTATAATTTATTAGGAGGACTTTACAATGGCAAGAGTAAAAGGCGCGCTGAACGCTAGAAAAAAACATAAAAAAGTACTGAAGCTGGCTAGAGGCTACCGTGGTGCCAGATCCAAACAGTACAGAGTAGCAAAACAGTCTGTAATGAAGGCAATGGCATTTGCTTTCGCAGGCAGAAAACAGACAAAGAGAGAATACAGAAGCCTGTGGATCGTAAGAATCAACGCAGCTGCAAGAATGAACGAAATTTCCTACAGCAAGCTGATTCATGGTCTGAAGGTTGCCGGTGTAAACATCAACAGAAAGATGCTGGCAGAACTGGCTGTATCCGATCCCGCTGCATTCACAAAGCTGACAGAAACAGCAAAGGCAGCTCTGTAATCGAAAAACAGAATTTGAAAAAAGGCTTTCGTCTATGATAGATGGAAGCCCTTTTTTATACGCAGGAAATGGGAGGCGTTTTATGGATGAAATATTGATAAAGGCGGGCGGCTTTCTGTTTATGATTGCGCTGGGGTTTGTACTGAAGCGTATCGGGCTTTTTTCTCTGGATGACAGCGGCTTTTTAAGCAAGCTCGTGCTGAAGGTTACACTGCCGATGGCGATTATCAAAAACTTTCAAGGGCTGGAGCTGAACAGAAGCTATCTGATGGCGATTGGCATTGGCTTTGCGGTGAACTTTATTGCGATTGCCGTTGTGCTGCTGCTGACGCGGAAAAAATCCCCCGCCCATCGGGCGTTTTATATCATCAATACGGCAGGGTTTAATATCGGGCTTTGCACACTGCCCTATATGTCCAGCTTTTTTGCGGCGGATGCGGTGGCATTGGTCTGCATGTTTGATGTTGGCAACGCGATTATGTGCTTTGGGATTACCTTCTCGATTGCGATGGTGATTTCCAAGGGGAGCGTGAACGGCAAGGAGATTTTGCGGACGCTTTTTTCCTCTATGCCGTTTGTGACCTATTTGGTGATGATTTTGCTTTGTGCGGCGCAAATCCATCTGCCGCAGCCCGTCTACACGGTTGCAGGGATGATTGGACAGGCAAACTCCTTTCTTGCAATGCTTTTAATCGGGATTTTGTTTGAGCCGAAAATCAACCGCAGCGAGAGGAAGGACATGGCAGGCGTTTTTTTACTGCGAATGGCGTTGGGGATTGCATTTTCTTTGCTGATTTATCATTTCCTGCCTATACCGCTGCGGTATCGTCAGGTTTTGGCAATTATTGTTTTTTCGCCCATTTTGAGTGTTGCGCCGATTTATACGGAACGCTGCGGCTATAATCGTTCGGTGGCGGCGGTTTTAAATTCGCTGATGCTGCCCTTTAGCATGGTTGTGATGACGATTCTGCTGATGCTTTTGAAGGTTTATTAAATTGCGCTATTTATCAGTTTAACTGATTATTTTTATGGAAATAATCAATTTTACAAATAAATAAAGCTGTGCTATGATAAGGCTGTAAGAAAGAGATGGGTTCCGGAACCTCCTATTCAAAGAGCATATTGAAAATCAAGGGAGGCATCATCATGAAAAAAGTAGATAAACAGTGGGCAAGAGAAGTTGTAGCAGTGGGCGTTTTTGTGGTTGCGCTGTGCGCAGTTTGTGCATTTATGAACGGAACAGGCTATGTGCCTTTCAGCGTTGTATGTTAAAGAAGGAAAATCCGGTCATTTGAGGATATCAAGTGACCGGATTTTTTATGTCTTTTTATGGGTTGGACGCTGCGGAAGGGGAGAAAAATTCCTCTGCGGTTTCCGTAAAATATTTCATGGCAGGGGTAACCCATTTTTGCCTGTGATAAAAAATAAGCAGATCCATTTTGATATCAAAGCCCGCTACGGTAAAGAGAGCGAGATTTTTTTCTTGCAGGATAGGTAGGGTTGCATATTTGGGCAGGAAGGAGATGCCCATCTTTTTTTGCAGGAAATGCAGAATGATGGCAAAGCTGGAAATCTCCTGCGTATGATGAAAGGATGCACCGTGCTGGATTGCCAGTTCATCGAAAATCTGGCGATAGTTGTTGTTTTTTTCGGTCAGAAGGATGGTTTCTTCCATCAGCCGCTCAGGGGGCACGTTCTTTTGATTCGCCAGAGGATGCTCCGCAGAGGCGATAAAAGGAACGGCAACCGGGCGAGAAAATACGGTTTTCAGGGTAGGGTGATAGGCAGGACGGTCGGCAAGGAAAATGATATCCAGATTGCCCTTTTCCAGTTGGTCATATAATTCCAGCGTCACGCCGATGATAATATCCAGATGCACCTGCGGACATTTTTTCAAATATTCTTCCAGAAGCAGGGGCAGAAAGGAGCTGGCGATAGATTCAATCGTGCCGATGCGCAGGGTGCCTGTAGGGGTGGTATTTTCGGAAACGGTTTCGATGGCTTCCGCTTCCAGCTGTACCATATCATTCGCATAGGAAAGAAAGGCGCGCCCCTTTTCGGAAAGCAGCACACGCTTGCCGATGCGGTCAAACAGATTGACACCCAATTCCTGCTCCAGCTGTTGAATTTGCAGGGTGATGGTGGATTGTGCATAGCCCAGAACCTCCGCCGCCTTGGAAAAGTTTTCAAATTCCGCTACTTTGATAAATGATTTGATATTTCTCAGTTCCATTGTAATCTTCTCCTTTTTTCTATCTTACAGGGAAAACGGGAAAAAGACAAGGTCAGAATATTTTATGAGACAAAAGGTTTTCGTTGAAAGTTTATCGGCGGTTGTAGTATAATGGAAGGACAGAAAGGGGAAAGATACATGATTGGCGAAAAAATAAAATTTATCCGGACGGAAAAGGGGATTACCGGAAAAGAGCTGGCAGAAAAAGCAGAGGTGACACCGGGATATATCTCACAGATTGAGCGTAATCTGATTAGTCCCTCTCTTTCCGTACTGATGCGGATTGCAGAGGTGCTGGAAATCCCCTTGGTTTCTTTATTTACAGAGGAAGAGGAGGAGCAGGTGACTGTCATCCGGAAGGATAAGCGCACAAAAATACAATTTGCTGATATCAACATGGAGTATCAGTTTGCGACACCCTACAGCAGGAATAAGAATATCTGCACGCAGATGGAGATGATTTGTTTGCGCCTTGGCCCGAAAAGCTGGGGCAGTACGATTGTGCAATATCACGAAGAAGCGGGAGAATGTACCCTGGTGCTGAAGGGAACATTGGAATATCATATCGGGGATACCGTTTATACCCTGAATGAGGGAGACAGTATTTATGTGCCGCCAAAGACGTATCATCAGCTGTATAATCCTACGGATGAAGACGTAGAAGCGGTGGCAACAATTTCGCCCGCCTATTATTAAAAAAATAATTTTGAAGCAGGAGACACATTTCAAATGAGATGTGTCTTTTTTTAGCATTTATAAAAATTTAATTATTCTAAATAAATTTAAGTAGTTCTTATTGACAATAAGCGTTAAACTATATATAATATAGCTAAATAATTTAATGAGGACGGATACAAAAGAAAAAAGGCAACAGAAAAGGCACAAGAACCCCCTGACAGAAAAGATAGGAGGAAGGTCTATGAGTATTTTAACATCGAAAAGGTTTCAAAAGTATTTTGTTCCCGGCATTGTATTTCAGTCTTGCGTAATTGCCGGCGGCTACGGAACAGGGCGTGAACTGGTAGAGTACTTTATGGGGTACGGCCCGAAGGGCGGCTTGCTCGGCATGTGTATCGTATCTCTGCTGGTGTGGTCCCTTATCTGTGCGATATCCTTCATGTTTGCACAAATTTTCAAAAAATATGATTATAAGAGCTTTATGAAGGAGCTGATGGGCCCCGGCTGGGTTGTTTTTGAAATTGCTTACATCTGCTTTATTGTTATTGTATTGGCGGTTGTATCTGCTTCAGCCGGTTCGATTCTGCATGAATTATTTGGGCTGAACAAATGGATCGGGATTATCGGGATGTCTGTAGCAGTATTTGCATTGGTTATGAATGGTTCTTCCTTGATTGAAAAGGTTTTATCCTTATGGTCCTTTGTATTATACGGTGTATACATTTTGTTCCTGATTCTGGTATTCGCAAATTTCAGCGGACAGATTGGTCACAATATTGCATCCGTTCCTGTCACGGGGAATTGGGCAATCGGTGGTTTCCAGTATTCCTTCTACAATCTTGCGATTATCATTGCGGTTTTGTATACCATTAAACATAGTGATACACCAAAGGATGCAGCGATTGCCGGTGTTCTTTCCGGCTTTATTGGTATTTTGCCCGGGATCATTCTCTTTATCGCAATGTGTGGATTCTATCCTACGATTATCGAGCAGGAGCTGCCGGTTGACTATATTCTGACACAGATGAATATGCCTTGGCTGCGTTATATTTTCCAGATTGTACTGTTTGGTACGCTGATTGAAACAGGCTCCGGTCTGATTTATTCCATCACTGACCGTATCGCGGAGGCGTTTAAAAACAAAGGGCAGGAGGTGCCGAAATGGTCCACACCTGTGGTAGCAGTTATTTTGCTGGTAGGCACAACAGCAATTTCTTCCTTTGGTCTGACGGGGCTGATTGCGAAGGGATACGGTACATTGGCTTGGGTAATGTTCATTGTATATGTAATTCCCATTCTGACATTGGGTATTTACAAAATTTCAAAAGCTAAAAAAAATTAACGTGAAATGCTGAAAAGCGGTTGACAAATTTTTTTGGAGTTATATAATTAGTTCATGTTGTTTCTGTAAAAAAACATGAACAAAAAACAAAAGAGAAAATTGGTGAATTGGCCTAAAGTAAGGAGTGGTATTTATGGCATTGAATACAGAGAAATGTAATGCGTGGGTGGAAAGAGATAAAAAGGTTTTTGCGCCTACCCAGCATTTGTCCTATTATCCTATGGTAATCAAAAAGGTTGATCAGGATGTTATTTACGATGAAGATGATAACCAGTATATCGATTTCCTTTCCAGTGCATCTTCCCTGAATCTGGGCAGCTGCAATCCCATCATTACGGCGGCTGTAAAGGAACAGCTGGACAATTATTCTCAATATACGATTGCTTATACCTATGGCAGAAAGAGCATTGAATATGCGGAACGGCTGACTTCTGTTTACCCCGGTGGCGTGCCTGCAAAAATCGTTTTCGGCAACTGTGGTTCCGATGCGAATGATGCGGCAGTGAAATTTGCAAGAGCCTACACCGGCAGAAGCAAAATCATCACATTTATCAATGCGTACCATGGCAGCACATACGGTTCTATTTCCATGTCCATGGTAACAACGCGTATGCGTGCAAAGATGGGCCCTATGCTGCCTGATATTTACTGCTTCCCGTTTTATGATGTATCCTATGATGATGAAACCTGCGAGAAGGAATGTATCGCAGATATCGAAAGAGCATTTGCAACCTATCTGCCTGCGGAGGAGGTTGCGGCAGTCATCATTGAGCCTGTGCAGGGTGATGCAGGGCTGTTGGCAGGGCATCCTATCTTTATGAAAAAGCTGTATGACCTGTGCAAAAAGAACGGTATCCTGTTTATTTCCGAGGAGGTTCAGCAGGGCTTCTATCGTACCGGCAAATTCTTTGGCATTGAGCATTATGATATCATCCCCGACGGTATCATCATGGGCAAATCCATCGGTGCAGGCTTCCCTCTGGGCGGCTTTATGGCAAAAGCAGAAATCATGGATTGTCTGCCTGCGCCTGCACACCTGTTCACACTGGGCGGCAATGCGACTGCCTGTGCAGCCGGCGTAGCGGCATTTGATTATTTGCAGTCTGACGAATTTCAGAAAATTCTGGCAGATAATACAAAGCTGCTGGAGGAATGTGTTGCTGACCTGCGTGCGACATTCCCCGATGTTATCACGGGCAGAAGGGGCATTGATATGTCCTGCGCACTGGTTGTGACAAAGAAGGATGAAAACGGCAATGACGTACCCGACGGTGACGGGACATTCAAGATTCTGTACAGAGCGTATGAAAGAGGCTTGCTGATTATTTCTCTGTCCGAAAATATTCTGCGTGTACAGCCCCCTCTGAACATCAGACCCGAAAATCTGAAAAAGGGCTTTGCAATTCTGAAGGATTCCATTCGGGATTATGTAAATGGAGATATTCCCGATTCTGTAATGGAATTCCGTGCAGGCTGGTAATCTGAAATAAAATAAAAGATAAAGTCGAAAAAAGCATCCGTATGAAAGGGAATTCCTTCGTTTCGGATGCTTCTTTTTTTGATATTATTCGGTTTCGATCCAGTAATCTGTGCCGCTTAGACCGATATCGGCGGCGTGGAACACGGGATTTTTGCCTTCGCTTTTCTGCTTCCGATAATCCACCAGAGCCTTGCAGGCGGTTTTTCCCATGATGAGACAGGAGGGGACGTTAATCAGTGCCATGATGCCCATGAGAACATCGGCTAAGTCCCAAGCAAGCCCTGCGGAGAACTGCGCGCCCATGAAGATGATGACTGCTGCCAAGAGGCGATAAAACAGCATGAAGGGCTTATTTTTGGTTGCCTTGGGGTAAAGATAGCTGATATTCATTTCGGCATAGAAATAATTGCCGACCAGCGTGGTGAAGGCAAAAAGCGTGAGGGCAACGGTGATGAAAACGCTGCCGGCGGAGCCGAAATTTGCGACCAGAGAATCCTGAATATAGGCGGCATTCATGGTATTTCCTGCGGCATCCACATAGGCGGAGGCATCCAGATTCGTACAGAGAATCATGAAGGCGGTGGAGGAGCAGATGAGGATGGTGTCGATAAAGACGGAGAGCATCTGCACCAGACCCTGCTTGGCAGGGTGGGAAACATCGGCAGAAGCGGCGGCATTCGGGGCAGAGCCGATGCCGGCTTCATTGGAATACAGACCGCGCTTGATACCGTTCATCATTGCCGCACCAAGAAGACCGCCGAAAACGGATTTCGCGCTGAAGGCTTCGCGGAAGATGCGGACAAAGACGAGGGGCAGAGTCTGAATATGCAGGAGCACAATAATGACTGCTGCAAGAATATAAATACCTGCCATGATGGGGACGAGCACCTCTGTTACCTGAGAGATGCGCTTGCCGCCGCCCAGAATGACGATGCCTGCCAGAACGGCAACGATGGCACCGATATAGAGGGACGACCGCTCGCCCGGTACATAGACCTTGATGAAATCAGTCATATTGAAGGAAGCAAGGGCATTAAAGCCGCCCATATAGGTGAGGATGAGGGCAACGGCAAAGGCACCGCCCAGAAGCGGAGAGCCAAGCCCCTGTTTGATATAATAGGCCGGGCCGCCATAGGAGCCATGCTCGCCCTTTTTCTTATAAATCTGTGCGAGGGTGGATTCGATAAAGGCGGAGGCACTGCCGATGATGGCAATGAGCCACATCCAGAACACGGCACCTGCGCCGCCTGCAATGATGGCACCCGTTACGCCGACCACGTTGCCGGTTCCGACACGGGAGGCGGTGGAAACCATAAGCGCTTGAAAAGAGGAAATGGATTCTCTGTCCTCCTTTTTTTCCGCGATGACGCGAATCGATTCTCCAAACAGGCGGAACTGGATAAAGCCTGTTTTTATGGTGAAATAAAGACCTGCTGCGATGAGCAGGGCAATCAAAATATAGCTATACAAAAAGCTGCTGATTAAGCTGATAATATTTGCAAATGCTTCCATAGAATACTCCTTTCAAAAAAATACTCCTACTATATTAAAGGAAAGAACCCGTTTCGTCAAATAAGTACGAAAAAAAGAACAGAGCCGGAGAGGAGGTGGGGTTAATATCTCTGAAAGCAGGTGATTTTATTCATTTGCATACGAAATGTTTTTGAGATACGGAAAAATGTTTGCAGAAAAAAGACAAAAACTATTGACAAGCAAAATTTTCCTGTTAAAATCTTTATTATCACGAAAAAATAGTGACGAAGGTTTTAAAGGTAAATTGTGTACGGAGGATACAAAATATGGAGCAAGCAGTTAGAAAAATCGCCTTACTGGGCATGGGCACTGTTGGCGGTGGTGTATATGAAATTATTGAAAGACAGAAAGAGGAAATGCCCTTTAAAATTGGGGCGGCACTGGAGGTTGTGAAGGTTCTGGTGCGGAATAAGGCAAAATATGCGGACAGGATACCTGCCGAAAAGCTGACGGATGTCTGGGAGGATGTTATCGGCGATGACAGCATTGACATTGTGGTTGAGGTGATGGGCGGTATTGAGCCTGCGCGTACATACATTAAGGCGGCATTGGAAAAGGGCAAGCATGTTGTGACAGCCAATAAGGACCTGATGGCAATGCACGGACATGAGCTGCTGGAGCTGGCAGGAGAGCACCATTGTGATTTGCTGTTTGAAGCGGCAGTGGCAGGCGGAATTCCCATTATTCGCCCGCTGAAGCAGTGCCTGGCAGGCAATAATATTACAGAAATCATGGGCATTATCAACGGGACAACAAACTTCATTCTGACAAAGATGAAGGAGGATGGTATGGACTTCGGCGAGGCTTTGCAGCTGGCAACGGATTTAGGCTATGCCGAGGCAGACCCTACAGCGGATATTGAGGGCTACGATGCCGGCAGAAAGCTTGCTATTATGGCCTCTATCGCGTTCCATACATCGGTTACCTTTGATGATGTTTTTACGGAAGGGATTACGAAAATTACAGCGAAGGATATGCGCTATGCAAAGGAAATGGGCTGCAGCATCAAGCTTCTGGGGATTGCGAAGAATACGGAAACGGGTATTGAGGTAAAGGTACATCCGACCATGATTCCTGAGAACCACCCCTTGGCAGCGGTCAACGATTCCTTTAATGCCGTATTTGTGCATGGGGATGCGGTGGATGATGCGATGTTTTACGGACGAGGTGCAGGGGCCCTGCCGACCGGCAGTGCTGTTGTGGGCGATATTATGGATGTGGCGCGCAACATGCTTTTCCACTGCAACGGACGCATTGGATGCAGTTGCTACAAGAACCTGCCAATTAAGCAGATTGGCGATACAACCAGCAGATATTACATCCGCATGAGACTGGAGGACAGAGCAGGTACATTGGCGGCAATGGCAGGTGTTTTTGCGGAAAATGATGCGAGCATTGCGATTCTTTTGCAGAAGGAAACGATTGAAAATGATGCGGAAATCGTTGTGGTAACACATGAGGTGGCGGAAAAGAAATTTATGGATGCCATCAAGAAATTCTCCTCTATGGAAATGGTAAAGGAAATTTCTTCCATTATTCGCGTGTATGCACTTGGAAACATATAATTTTTAGAAAAGACAGACAAATAGTCTGTCTTTTTCTGTCTGAATTTGTTAAGAATGATGAATGGCATTTCTTTTCTTGGGATGTTATGATATATCCTGTGAAGAAAAGAGGGGGAAAAAGAAACATGAAGTATTTTACAAAAGAATGGTACGAAGCGTGTCAGGCTGCCGATTGGTGTTTGAATATGGCAGTTTCCAAGAATGCGGAGGAATTTTCCGAGGAATACTATAAGGATTTGTATACACGCCGCCGCCGTGCCTTTGTGAAACAGATGAAGGAAGAAGAAGGAGAAGCCTTTGACAAAATTGCGGCTGAGGTTGCATTTATGAAGCATCATGAGGAAACCGTAAAGCGCATGGAGAGGATTCTGCCCATCGAAATTAAGGCTGCGGTTGCGGATATGCGCGTGCTGGCACTGGACATTGCGACAAAAGAGGTGCGCCATCAGCTGAAAGCATGGTGCGAGGAGCAGAAAAAGCTTGCAGACGCAAAGGAGGCAGAATATGCCGCAGACGGCACGAAGGAGAGCAGTGAGACCTTCGCAGGCTGCGAGCTGACGGGGGTGGAAATGAAGGAAACGACATTGACGCTGACGCTGAAGGGCAATGTGAAAAAGGCTGTTTTTAAAAATTATAAAATTCTGAAGCAGGAAGGCTATCTTCTGGGGGCAAAATGGCTGAAAGAGGAGGCTTATGCTGCGGAGGGCGGCAAGGAATACCATATCTTGCTCAGAAAAAGCAACGGTACACTTGGGTATCTGACGATTTTTGCGGAGCAGCTTACAATTTTAAAATAAAGACAGAAAAAGGCGGACTGACTGTCCGCCTTATTTTTATTCGTTCATAACGAATGCAATCATTTCCATATCTTCATCGGTATTGTTTTCCATGGCATGCCATTGACCAACCTTGATGGAGCAGACATCTCCGGGATGTACCTCTGTTTTTGTGCCGTCGTTATCCACGAAGGTACCAACACCCTTGAGGATGTAATAGGGCTCTGTATTGCCGACGTGCTGATGCCAGCCAATGGAGCTGTGAGGCTTTACGATGACGCGGGCGAACATGGTGCCATGCCCCATCAGATCCTCGCCTTCCAGAATGTGATGGATTTCTACACTGCCCTTGCCATCTCTCAGACCTTCTACGGTAACAACTCTCTCTTTTTTAATCATGATGATTCTCCTCTCTTTTCATAAAGCTTTCGGCGGCGGCAACGCCCGATAAATCAAAGGTTGGGGTATATTCCCCGGTTGCCGAAGAGCGTTTTTGCATAAAACCGTTTTTTAAGCCGATTTCAAAAAAATAATCAATTACCTTTTCATATTCAAAGGTAGTCAGTTTGCGGGAAAGTGCCTTGATTTCCTTTGCACGATACAGGGGCGTATACTGGCTCATGAGAGAAACAAGAGTTTCTTCGCCGAGGGATGCCCGCACCCAGTCGAGAATTCGCATGCTGTCGCGATATTGCCCGGGCAATATCAGATGACGCAGAAGCAGCCCCTTTTGCAGGAGACCCTCTGCATCAAAAACATCCTGCGGCATCTGCCTGCGCATTTCCAGAATGGCAGCTGCGGCGGTTTCCCTGTAGTGCGGCGCATGGGAATAGGAAACGCCGAGGTCATTGTTCCAATATTTAAAATCGGGCAGATAGATATCCACCAAGCCATCCAGCATGCGTAAGCCTGTCAGGGATTCGTAGCCGTTGGAATTATAGACAACGGGAATCCGCAGACCCTGCGCCCTTGCCGATTCCAAAGCCTTTGCCACCTGCGGAATAAACTGCACCGCGGAAACCAGATTGATATTATGAAAGCCTCTTTCCTGCTGTTCCAGAAAAATCTCCGCCAGACGGAGGATGCTGACTTCTTGCCCGAAGCCCTCCTGACTGATGGTATGATTCTGGCAGAAGACACAGCCTAGATTGCAATGGCTGAAAAAGATTGTGCCGGAGCCTTTTGTGCCGCTGATGGGCGGTTCTTCCCACAGATGTCCGCTGACAAGAGCAACCTTCGGCAGGAGGGGGGCATGACACCACCCTGCTTTGCCTGCGGTGCGGTTAATGCCGCAGCCTCTGGGGCAGATTTCGCAATGGGATAACGCGGTTTTCATTTTTTCCATAGCAAGTACACCTCTGTCTTTCTTATTGTGATTGTATCATAGGGGAACGGAAAAAGACAACTGTTTTTCGACAGAAGAACGAAAGAGATGTTTTTTGAGAACGACATTGCCAGAGATTCCCCTTTGCTTTTTCGACAAAAAGATGCTATTCTATGGTCTGTAACAGGTGATAGGAGATAAACAGAAGTGAAGGAGCATGGGGAGGAAACGAGCATGAGAGAATATCAGACAGGCATGAGAGAAGAACGGGTTCTTTCTAAGGTTGTTTGCAATGGCTGCGGCAGGGAAATCCCCTTGAGGGGGGCGGACTATTTCCATGCGGAAAAAACATGGGGATATTTTTCCGAGCAGGATGGCAGGCAGGATGCCTTTGACCTTTGTGAGGAATGTTATCGGAAAATGACGGAAGGGTTTCGGATTAAAATAGAAGAAAAATAGCAACAGCAGATTTTGGCGTTCATCGGAGGGATGGACGCTTTTTTGTTTGGAGAAAGGATTTATCTGCTGCGGAAGAATCTTTCAGAATGGACGGAGACAGCCTGTGACGAGGAATGTCAAATTTGCAGAGATGGGACAGTTGAGGTAGTGGATGCGCCGGAATATCACAATACGTGAAGTAATATGGAAAATAAAGTTCGATTTGTGATACTGCCAAAACTGTTTGACTATAGTTATAGACAATGCTATAATCTGACTATAACTATAGTCAAAATGATGCGGAAAATAGAAAAGAGATGTTTATATGCAGTTTTATGATTCGGAGATAAAGGTTTTGAATATCCTCTGGAGATACGGAGAGCTTGCGGCAGGAGAGGTTGCAAAAATTCTGGGGGAGGAGGAAGGCTGGAAAAGGACAACTACCTATACTATGCTGCAGAAGTGTATTGATAAGGGATATGTAAGGAGAAGCGAGAAGGGCTTTCGCTGCAGGGCAACGATGACGAGAGAAGAAGCGCAGATGAGCAGTGTATCGGAACAGATTGAAAAATCCTATTCTTCAAAGACAGCTTTTTTCAAAGCGTATTTAAGCAAGGAAAATTTATCCGAGCAGGAGATTCAGGAATTATTTCAGATTGTGGATGATCTGAAGAAATAAAGGGGGGGCAGCATGAATTTTCTTTACATGAGCTTTTCTGCAGGCTGTATTGTATTGTTTACGGTTCTTTTGCGGACACTTTTCAAGAAAAAATTGCCCATAGAGCTTTTCTGTGGCTTATGGTGGCTGGCAATGCTGCGGGCATTGATTCCGTTTTCGATTCCGTCTGTTTACAGCGTTTATAATGCGAAAATAGGTATCGGAGGATGGTTTGAGAAAAGTCTTGATTTTACACTTTCGGAGAGAATCTTTGCAGAACGGGCGGAAGCTGTTGTTTCTGTTATATGTATGATACTCATTTTTTCTGTAGCGGTTTTTTCTGCGAGATATTTTATAAGGGTACATAGGTGCTGTAGTAATATTGCGGAAAATGCCGCCCTTGTGCAGAGCGCGGAGATAAGGTCTGCGCTGAAAGGCTTGAAATTGCCGATGAACGGAATCAGAATAAGGACATCGGATTTTGTGGACAGCCCTGTATCCTATGGATTTTTTCAGCCGGTTATTATTCTGCCGAAAAATTTAGCGACGGAGGACAAGGAAGCGCTGCAGTGTATTCTGCTGCATGAGGGGATACATATCAGGTATCTGCATTATATATGGAAAATTGTAGCTGTGATTGCTGTTTGTATCCATTGGTTTAACCCATGTATGTGGCTGCTTTATTGGTATCTGGAGAGAGATACGGAGATTTTCTGTGACAAGAAGGCTATCGGGATTCTGCATGAGGATAAAAAGGAGCTGTATGCGAAAACGCTTATCAATATGGCGATTAAACAGAGGGAGAGCGTTGCTTTCGGCAATCATTTTGTGCAGAAGGGTATGCTGAAGGAAAGAATCCTGATGATTATGCATTGGAAAAGAAATTCCTTGGGACTGCTTTTGGTCTCTCTGTTTCTTTTTGCGGGGACAGCAGCAGCTTTTGCGACAACAGATATTTCTGTTGCAATGAATGAGGAAAACAATAACCGGATACAGGTTATGGACGTGTCGGAGGAAAAGGTCTGTTTCGTAGGCGATGAAGAAATAGATATGGCGTTATCCTATGAGGAGCTGAAACCGTATCTGTATTCGGGGGATGCGGAAGAAACAGAAAAATCGGTAGCTATCAGGGGGTATAAATATACGGCGCAAACGCCTGCACCTGCTGTAATTCATGTATCTATGGAGAAAGACGGAGAAATTTACACAGGGATACTCGCATTTTCTCATGGGGAAAAAACAGCAGGCAGAACCTATGTGGGGTATTATTGCGGTTCCTTACGGCAATAGGGTATCTGTAAAAAAGTACGGGTGGAATTTTTGTCAGATTACCGAAAAACGATGTCAAACAAGCGACGAAATCGAGAAAGAATTGTGAAGGATTGCAGATTGACACGGAAAAACGCAGATTATATAATATAAAAAAATACAGTAGAAAAAAATATAGTCGAAAAAGGGTGAAGCGAAGTGAAGGTACAAAAGAATTATTTATCTCCAAAGGAATATGAAATTATGACGATTTTCTGGAGCATGGACAAACCGCTGACGGCATCGGAAATCCTACAGCACAGAAAAGAGGGCACATGGGCGGCGAATTCCATTCATCCTCTGCTGAATAAGCTGTTGGAGAACGGGTATATTGCGGTCTGCGGTTCGCAGAGGGTGGCGAAGGTGAACAGCCGTTTATATGAGGCGAAGGTGAGCCTTTCCGATTACATCACGAATCAGGTTTCGGAGGTTTTTGAAAATGAGACGAACAAGTTCAATGTTTCCTCCTTTTTATCCGGACTGATGGGCGGCGATGAGGAAAAGGACGAGAAAATTATTTCCGAACTGGAAAACTGGTTGGACGATTACAGCAAAAAGAGTGTATAAATAGGGGAGACGTATGATTTTCGTTACGAGATATTCATTTATTACGGCAATTCTGCTCAGCAATCTGTTTTTTCTGTTTTTTATAGGCTTATCCAGAAGCAACAGGGTGTTGCTGCGGATTCCGTTAAGGGTATTTGCGGTGCTGGGGGCGGCGTTGCTGGTGAAGCTTCTATTCCCGATAGAGGTGGAAAGCACAATAGAAATCAGTTCCTTTCAGATTTATCCTGCGATTATCGCGTTTCTGGGAAAAAAGCTGTTTACGATTGGCGGCTTTGTGGTGCAGGTGCGGTGGCTGCTGCTTGCGGTCTGGATGACGGGGACGGTCTGCATTGCGTGGAGCAGGATTCGTTTTTACAGACAGCTGGTTCGCAGGTTTGGACATCTGCCGAGCATCTGCGACGAAAGCTATCTGAAAATTCTGGAGGAGGTCAAGCGGGAGAACGGGTATGCATTTGAAACAACGGTGATTGTGGATAAAAATATCCGAACGATACTGGAATTCGGCTATTTCAGGCAGATTATCTTCCTGCCGAAGGCGGCATATACCGAGGGTGAGCTGCGGTACATTTTCCTGCACGAACTGGAGCATTTCGCAAATAAGACAAACTGGATGAAGCTGATTGTTATGGTATTGGAGTGCATTTTCTGGTGGAATCCGTTGGTGTATCTGTTCAGAGATGCCTGCGCGCAGCTGCTTGAGGTATACTGCGACTCCTGCGTGAGCAGAAAGCTGAACAAACAGGAGAAGGTCGATTATCTGGGGTGTCTGCTGCAGGAAATGAAACGGGAGCGCGCCGTCTGCCGTAGCTACCCGTTCGGAAGTCAGTTTTTCCGACAGGCGAATCTGAAACAGCGGTTTGCGGTGATGATGCAGTTTGAAAGGGACAGAAAAATTGAAAAATGTATTTATTTTATGATTTTTGCACTGCTTTTCCTTTCTTATAGTATCGTGCTGCAGCCGGAATATAGACCGCCGGGGCTGAATCTTGATTATATCTATACAACAGATTATATCATAAAGCATGGAGAAGATGGCGTATACACGCTTTATATAGAGGATGAACCGGAAATGATATTTATGTCTGTGGAGGAAATCGAACATCTGGGATTGCATTACGATGCGCAGAATGACGAGAAATGAGAAACGATGACGGAGGTGGAATCACATGAACAGGAATCGAATCATCAAGGTTATTTTAGGTGTGCTGACGGTGCTTCTGGTTGTATGGTTTTGCGTATTATTTTATCAGGACGGCTATGCACGTGACTACGGCATTTATCGGAGCCGGACATTGCTGCTTATGGCGGTGGTTTTGCTGCTTTGCTGTGTGGTTTTGTTTTTCTATGGCAGCTTTTTCTGCAAAAAGGGAATCGGAAAGGTGCAAATCTGCAATTTCGTTTTTCTGATTCTGACGGTTGCGAGTCTGGGGCTGTGGGGGAATAGTGCTGCGGTAAAGGATGAGGATGCAGAGGTGAAGGCGGTGCTGGAAGACTATATCAAAGAGGAAATGGACGGCAAGGTGCTATTTCTGAATCTGACAGAGGTGCCGCGGTCGTTTTATCAGAATCCTTCTGCGGATGCGCCTTACTATGATGCGCAGGATTATGACTGGCGTTACTATAATGTGAGCTTCTATTATGAGGATCAGCAGGATAAAGAGGCTTCGGGGGATTATCATTGGAATGCTTATATGGTGAAGGAGGATGCAGAAGCGGCATGGAAGGTGGTGTCACTGGGGGAATCGTAAGCGTGGACAGGTGAGAAATGCTATATAGAAATGGAGGGAATGCAGATGAAAAAACAGATTGGTTTGTTTCTTGGAGTTTTACTGCTGATTGGTGCAACGGGGTGCGGAAAGGAACCGCAGAAGCAGGACATGACCGGGGCATACAATGTATATGAAGGCTATCTGACGGTTAAGGATAATCAGCTGATTGTTGATGAGATTAAGTTTATTGATTTAGCAGATAAGTATTGGATAGATTCTTTAAACTTAACAGAGGAAGATATGACGAATGGATACTATATCTATAATCCTTCGGATGAGAAACTCACATTCACATTAAATGACGAAACAAGATACGATTTTTATGATACAGGTGCTTTATTTATTTCGGAAGATAATGAAACCCGTATGTATACAACACAAGAGGTATCTGAGTTTCTGGAGAAATTTGATGCGGGAAATGGAGAGCTTGGGAAAACACCTTTTGAAATACAGGTGCTTGAAGATGGCAGGGTGATTTCTATCAGAACGATGATTGAAATTGCATGAGGTAAATTTTGATAAAGAAAAAGGGGACAGGGATATGAAGAAAAGAAAAATGATTCTGAGCGTGATGCTTCTATTATCTATCACAACGGGCTGTGCTGCGGGAGAGGCGAAGGCGCTTTCTGACAGCAAAGGGCGCATGAGTCTCTCTCAGCAGATTGCGAAATGCAACAGCAAGGAAAGCGCGATTTCCATTGCGGAGAACGGCATAGAGAAGATTTTCGGGGCGAATAAATACGCTCTGGAGGGGGACGCATCCTATAATCAGGACAGCAGTATTCAGCCGGATGGCTGGTTTGTGCAGCTTTATGACGGGGCTTGGGATTATGCCGTCTGGATTACGGAGGACAAGAACCGCATCCACTTTGTCAGAGGCGGCGAAGCGCATCCGTTGGAGTTTATTTCTGCGCAGGAGATGAAGGAAATCATCGAGAGTGAGGAAATACTGGATTCTGCCAAGGCACTGGTTGCGGAGCAGCTGGGGGATGACAGGGAAATCAGAGACGCGTATTTTGATAATACGGAGGAAGGCACACCGCATAATTCTGTGGATGTGACGCTTGTGATGGAGGATGGGCATATTTACATGCTGACATTCTATAAGGATGGCACACTGCGGTCTCTATTATATCTGGAATAAAAAAGGTGTTGGAGAAATCCAACACCTTTTTATATACTTTAACGCCAGTTGAAGGTAGCCATGCCATAGATATAGATGAAGGCAATCAGCCCTGGCAGGACGAAGCGGAAAATCGGCTTCATCCAAGGGCGCACCTTCAGGCCCTTACCGCTATTTGCTTCTGCAAGGAAGTTATCCCAGCCCCAGCCGAACTTATTACAGCAGAAGAGAGCAAGCACCAGAGAGCCAAGCGGCAGAATATTATTGGAAACAAAGAAGTCCCAGAAATCCAGCCATGTTGTACCTTCTGCGAAGGGCTGAAAATGAACGATGCTGAAGCCCAGCGCCGTTGTCAGCGCGAGCAGGAAGATGCCGATGCCGCAGATGACACTGCCCTTCGGACGAGACCAGCCTGTCAGCTCACGAATCATGGCGAGGATATTTTCGCATACGCCGAGTACCGTGGACAATGCCGCGAATACCATGAACAGGAAGAACAGGGAGCCCCAGACACGACCGCCGGGCATGTTATTGAAAACAGCCGCCATGGTATCAAACAGCAGACTGGGCCCTGCGGTTACTTCAAGGTTATAGGTGAAGCAGGCAGGGAAGATGATTACGCCTGCGAGGAAGGCAACCAGAGAATCCAGAATGATGACATGAATTGCTTCGCCCATCAGGGAGCGTTCCTTGCCGATATAGCTACCGAAAATTGCCATGCCGCCCATACCTGTGGACAGGGTGAAGAATGCCTGATTCATTGCACCAACCACAACGGAGCCTTTGATTTTGGAAAAATCGGGCTTGAGGTAGAAGCTCATCCCTTTGCCGGCACCGCCCAGAAGCAGGCTATGTACTGCCAGCGCGAGCATCAGCACCAGAAGGGCAGACATCATATATTTTGTGACACGTTCCAGACCGCCCTGCAAATTGAAGGAAAGAATAAAGAACGCAACAACCAATGTAATCAGCAGGAACAGCACATTGACCGATGGTGAGGATATCATGGCACCAAAGCCGAGGCTCGCATGGTTCCCGGTGAGGAATCGGAAGAAATAATAGATAATCCAACCGCTGACAACGGTGTAAAATGCCATCAGCGCGATATTCCCTGCCAGACAGAACCAGCCGAAGATGCCCCATTTCTGTCCGGGCTTTTCCAGCTTTTTATACATGAAAAGAGGGCTTGCCTGCGCTGCTCTCCCGATGGAAAATTCCAGAACAAGCGCGGGAATCCCCAGAAGAATTAGACAGAGAATATAGACCAGCATGAAGCTGCCGCCGCCATTTTGTCCACACATCCATGGAAATTTCCAGACATTCCCGCAGCCAATGGCACAGCCTGCGGAAAGCATGATGAAGCCCAAACGGCTTCCGAGTTGTTCACGTTTCACGAGAGAATACCCCTTTCCTTTACACGATCCTGTCTGCTTTGCAAAGAACAGGACATTTTTTGTTCTTGTTTTCATGAAAAATTGATAATACATCCATAAAGAATATTATATAAAAAAACATAATATTTGTAAAATTGATTGTTTTGCTGTATACTAACGAAAAAATCGTTTGTATAAAAAGGGGTGTTACAATGAATACCAACAGCTTGAAAACATTCATTGCCGTTTGCGAGCATGCGGGCTTTTCTGCGGCAGCGAAGGAATTGGGCTATACGCAGTCTACGGTTTCCTCGCAGATTAAGCAGCTGGAGGCAGAATTGCAGGTGCGGCTGTTTGACCGCTATTATCACAGAGTCAGCCTGACAGAGGAGGGGATTCTGGTCTTACAACAGGCGCGAAATATTCTCAATGCGCAGGAAAAAATGCTGGCATCCCTGAAATTCGGGGAACGGATTGAGGGGGAGATTCGCCTTGCGATGTCAAGCTCCATCTGCAATCGCTATTTTAAAGAGGAGTTTTTGCAGTTTCGCCGTAAATATCCGGGGATACGGGCGGAAATCAAGGAGGGCGGCACGGAGCAGATGTTTGATATGCTGCGGAAAAATGAGGCGGATATTGTATTTACATTGGACAGGCATATTTATGATTCCGATTTTATCATCTGCGCGGAGCAGGAGGAGCAGGCGCATTTCATTGCGGCGACAGATCATCCCCTTGCGAAGCGGCGGCTGACGTTGCAGGAATTATGCGGAAATGAATTTGTGCTGACGGAGCGAAAAATGAGCTATCGTGCCATTCTGGATGAAGCACTTGCGTCCAAATCCATGGAAATTCGTCCGATTCTGGAAATCGGGAACCCAATTCAGATTTGCGAGTTGGTGAAAAAAAGCAATCTGCTCTCCTTTCTGCCGGATTTCGTTACGGAGGACTATGTGCGGACAGGGCAGGTGACACGATTGCCGGTGGAGGACTCCATGGAGACAGTCTGGACACAGCTTCTGATTCATAAAAATAAGTGGCGTTCCCCTGCCATTCACGCATTTCTTGATTTTTATAAGGATGTCATGCAAAAGAACAGCATTTTGACTGAAAAATAGCAGAATAGCGGAGAAATAAAGGTAGGAAAATCGAATTATCTGTGATATAATGGCAAGAAAACTTTTGAAATGCTTTAAAATAAGAACAATACAAAAGAAAAAAGGGGGAAAAACATGGCAGACAAAATTAAGGAATTATTGGAAAAAAACGGACAGATGATTATTGACGGATCGATGTCCACGGCGCTGGAGCAAATGGGCGCAAATTTAAACTGTAACCTTTGGACGGCACGCGCATTGGTGGATACACCTGAGCTGGTCAAAAAGGTACATACGGACTATTTCAAGGCGGGCGCGGATTGTGGAATTACCTGCAGCTATCAGGCAACGATTCCCGGCTTGATGGAAAACGGCTTTACCCATGACGAAGCGGCAGAAATTGTTGCGAACAGCGTAAAGCTGTTTTTAGAAGCAAGAGAGGAATGGTGGAATGCGGAGGGCAAGGCGCAGGGGCGCGTGTATCCTCTTTGTCTGGCAGGCATCGGACCTTACGGCGCATATCTTGCGGATGGTTCGGAATACCGCGGGAATTACGGCGTATCCGATGAAGCCCTGCGTACATTTCATAAGGAAAGAATGGAGATTCTCTGGAACGCAGGCGCAGATATTCTCTTGATTGAAACACAGCCCTCTCTGCAGGAGGCTCTGATTGAAGCGGAAATTGCAGAGGAGATGGGAGCGGATTACTGGATTAGCTTTTCCTGCAAGGACGGGCATCATATTCATGAGGGCAACACCATTGCGGAATGTGCAAGGGTGCTTTCCGAGAACCATCCCGGACTGAAAATGGTTGGCGTGAACTGCTCCAAGCCGGAGCATATCGTAAGCCTGGTTCGGGATATCAAGCAGGAAACGAATTTGCCTGTCGGCGTATATCCCAACAGCGGCGACATTTATGATCCCACCACAAAAACATGGGAAAAGGTCGGCGGTGGTGCGAGCTTTGAGGAAAATGCACTTTCCTATTTTGAAGCAGGCGCAGATGCGGTCGGCGGCTGCTGTACCACAACCTGCACCCACATCGAACAGGTTGTGAAGGCGCGGGATGCGTTTCGCGCGCAGGCAGTATCAACAAAAGATAAAAACGAAAGATAACAGAAAGGAATTATAAATATGCAGTCAATTGTAGATTTTCTTTATATGGTGGATGACATGCTCTGGGGAACACCCATGGTTGTCATCGTTCTGGGTACGGGCATTTTCCTGTCCCTTCGGTTTGGCTTCAGCTATCAGCGAAAGCTGAAATTTAACATAAAAAATACCTTCGGCAATATGACCGCCGCAGGCGAGGGCGTGGGTACGGTATCCAGCTTCCGCGCGGCTTGTACGGGGCTTGCGAATACGGTCGGCACGGGGAATATCAGCGGCGTTGCAACGGCAATCGTAAGCGGCGGCCCGGGCGCACTTGTCTGGATGTGGGTTTCCGCATTTTTCGGGATGTCTACAAAGGCATGCGAAATCATCCTTGGCCAGCGCTACAGAGAGCATTACAAAAACTCTATGGATGAATATGTCTGCGACCGTTCCTTCGTCATGAAAAATGCGTTTGGCTGGAAAAGAGGTGCCATTGTGCTTGCGGTTTTTGCCTTTGTGCTTGGCCCCTGGACCTGTTGCGTGCAGACAGAGGCGGTAACCAGCTCCATGCAGCAGGCCTTCGGCGTGACACCCCTCATCAGCGTGACAATCATCGGTGTTACCTGTATTGTTACGATTTTCGGCGGTCTGAAAAGAATTTCTGAGGTTATGAGCAAGGCGGTTCCTATTATGGCGGTGCTTTATATTCTGATGGGGCTTGGCGTAATCATTCTGAATATCAAGCAGGTTCCTGCGGCGGTTGCTCTTGTGTTTGAATCTGCATTTTCTCCTACGGCGGCTGTGGGCGGCTTTGCCGGCGCAACGGTAAGAGATGCGGTGAAATACGGCGTGGCGCGTGGGATTTATTCCAATGATGCAGGTACCGGTTACGGTATCATTGCGCATGCACCGGCAATCACAGACCATCCTGTGCGCCAGTCTGTATGGGGCTGGGGTGAAATTACACTGGATACGCTCATCATCTGCTCCATTACGGCGTTTACCATCATTATCACAGGCTCTTATTTCCAGAGTGATGCGACATCCGGCGCGCTGACAACGATTGCCTTCGGCATGGCGTATGGGCATGTCGGCGCGAAGCTGACTGCGATTGCAATCGCTGTTTTCGCATGGACAACCATCATCGGGATGTACTATACCTGTGAAAAATCTGTAAACTATGCTTTTGGCGATACCGAAAGAAATAAAAAAGCAATACCGATTTATATTATTTACTATATGCTGCCCTGTGTTATTTTCTATAACATTGAGGCGGATGTGCTCTGGGCACTGACAGATATTCTTTCTGCCTGCTATGTAGCACTTACCATCTTCTTTATTTATGCAAAGCACAAGGTTATTTTTGCACTCTTTGATGATTTCTGGAAGAGATTCCTGCCTGCGAAGGAAAGAGGGGAAAATCCTCCTGTTGTTTCCTTCGACTGCGCACTGGAAGGAGAAGGTGCAAAAGCAACAAAATAACAGGATGAAATTTGGCGTGTTTGATACACGCCTTTTTCTATGCAAAAAAAGTCCCTGCCATGGCAGGGACAAAAATGTGTGGAATGGATGCTTTTTATGCGTCACAGTCCTCTCTGCTTCTGCGTGTATCGCAGTCATCCCCGAAAACCGTGCCGAAGCCGCAGCAGGAACGGGGCTTTGCGGTGGGAGAAAAGAGGTCTAAGGGGAAACGGATATCCTCAAAGCCGTTGCAGGGGTCACTGTTTGTGGCATTTGTAGTACAGCGTTCGGGGACACATCTGCCCAAAGAATTTACCATGATATTGACTGTACGGAACAGCTTTACAATCGTAAACAGCCCGATGGTTACATTAACTGCAATGGGTGCGCCGAGAGCAGCATCGCCGCTGCTTTGGGAGGAATCGCAGTCGCAGCCGCAGGAATGGCAGGGATTGCAGGAATGGCAGGGATTGCAGGTGTTACAGCCGGGGAAACGCAGCTCTGCATTCAGCGCAACTGCTTTCCCCTCCGCAATGATGAACGGTCCGCCCTTGGATGCGGCATTCTCGAACTGATCGGTTACGGTGGTCACATCTGCCTCGGTAGAGCCAAAGAGCGTTACGCGCAAATGATGGCTGTTGGTGGCATCAATCGTCCCGATAAAACAGCCGTCGGCGCGGCGAAACTCCAGTGTATAATTGAATACATATTTCAGCTCGATATCCCAGCAGCCCTTTTGCAGCGGATTTGGCCGTTTCCGCAGAATTTCAATGCGGGTCAGGTCTAAATCGCGGATGGTCACATCGGCGGCGTTGCAGGGAGGAATGATGATATCACCCTCGCAGAGCATATCGTTGCAGCTGGGGGTTTCGCTCCTTGCGGCACGAGCGGGGCCCAGAATACTGCTGCCCAAGCATTTCTGGATGCGGCACTGGTCGAAAATCTTCTGCACAATGATACAGGTTTCCTCGTTCCGCCCGTTGCTTTCGTTGCTGCCGTTTCCGCAGAAATTGCAGCTTCTTGCACTTAAATCAGCCTTGGAATCAAATTCAAAAGCGCCCATAAGACAGCCTCCTTTAAAGTTGTGGTTTCTTTTAACATAGTATGAAAGACGAAGGAAAGCGTGACCGCATGCAGGAAAGAAGGATTGTTTTCTTGCGAAAACAATGTTATAATGAAATTTAATGAATCATATAAATTTCACTTAGAAGTGTGAGGAATCGAAATGAAACGATTGATGGATATTCATACCCACGCCGTTGCAAGCGGGCATGCCTACAGCACAGTGGATGAAAACTTGAGATGGGCGGCAGAGCAGGGCTTGCAGCTGGTCGCTTTGACAGACCATGCGCCTGCTATGAAGGATACCACCTGTCATGCCTATTTTGCAAATCTGCACGTTTTGCCCGAAATGCTGCATGGAGTGCGGCTTTTGAAGGGGATTGAACTGAATATTCTGGATTTTGACGGCACGATAGATATGGATGAAGCGGTTTTGCAGAGATTGGATCTTGCGATTGCAAGCCTGCACATGCCCTGCATTAAGCCAGGCACGAAAAAGGAGAATACACAGGCGTTTTTAAAGGTGATGGAAAATCCCTATGTGGACATCATCGGACACCCCGGAGACCCTCGCTATGCGGTGGATTATCGGGAGCTGTTCCGCATGGCGAAAGAAACAGGCACGCTTCTGGAAATCAACAACGCTTCTTTAACACCGGGCGGCTTTCGGGAGGGCAGCAGGGAGAATATTAAGAAAATCCTTCTGATGAGCATGGAGGAGGGACAGCCTGTGGTTCTGGGCAGTGATGCGCATTTTTATCGGAATGTGGGGGATTTTTCCTATGCGGAGGATTTGCTGAAGGAGCTGCAATTTCCGGAGGAGCTGATTCTCAATAATACGCCGGAAAAATTTCTTGCAGGACTCAGACATGGCAGAAAATAAAAAATGTATACGGAAAAGAACGTGGAAAATCTCTTTACTTTAATGCTTGAAAGTGTTACAATATTTTTAATAGAAATATGAAAAATAACAGGAGAAGGTGGCGTTCCGAATGAATAAAAAGATCAAAAATGAATTGACCGATAAATTGTTTGAGTGCATTCTCAGCATGGAAACCGTGGAAGAGTGCTATCAGCTCTTTGAAGACCTTTGTACCATCAACGAAATTCAGGCAATCGCGCAGAGAATGGAAGTGGCGGCAATGCTGGATGCCAAGCGGACCTATGTGGAAATTGCGGAAAAAACAGGCGCTTCCACAGCAACTATCAGCCGTGTCAATCGTTGCCTGCATTACGGCACGGATGGCTATAAGCTGGCGATTGACCGTGTGAAGGCAAAAAAAGAAAAAGAAGATAACGAATAATCTTTTTGAATCGATTTATTTGAGAGAGATTATAGGGCTGGTTTGACAAGACGATTTTGCCAAATCAGCCTTTCTTATGTTGGCATCCTGCGAAAAAAGCGGAAACAGAAAAGAAATGGGAGAGAATGACATGATTGGATTTGATAAACTGAACGATATGCAGAAAAAAGCAGTTTTGCAGACAGAAGGGCCTGTGCTGATTCTGGCGGGGGCAGGCAGCGGCAAGACCGGTGCCTTGACGGTGCGGATTGCACATCTGCTGGAAACGGGTGTAAAGCCTTGGAATATTCTTGCGATTACCTTTACGAATAAGGCGGCGAAGGAAATGCGCGAGCGTGTGGAAAAGCTTGTGGGGGATACAGCAAGAGATATGTGGATCAGCACCTTCCATTCCACCTGTGTGCGGATTCTGCGCAGAGAAATTCAGCATCTGGATTATGAAAATCAGTTTTCTATCTATGACAGCGACGATCAGGAAAAAATCATGCGCGAAGCCTTCAAGCGGCTGAATATGAGCACAACGGATAAGACCTTTTCCGTTAAGGGGGCAATGAGCATCATCAGCCATCTGAAAGAGGAGATGACAAGCTGGGAGGACTACGCACAGCATGTGGACAAAAATGATTTGAAGGCAGTGCGTATCGCAAAGGTATATCAGACCTATCAGAAAATGCTCAAGGAAAACAACGCGCTGGATTTTGACGATCTGATTTATAAAACCGTTCTGCTTTTCCGTCAGTTTCCCGATGTTCTGGAAAAATATCAGGAAAGATTCCGCTATATCATGGTGGATGAATATCAGGATACGAATACAAGCCAGTATGAGCTGGTGGCAATGCTTGCGGCAAAATATAAAAATCTCTGTGTGGTCGGGGATGATGACCAAAGCATCTACGGCTGGCGTGGGGCAAATATCCGCAATATTCTGGATTTTGAAAAGGATTTTCCCGATACAACTGTAATTAAGCTGGAGCAGAATTACCGTTCCACAAAGAAAATTCTGGAGGCGGCGAATGCTGTCATCCATCATAACCAGACCAGAAAGGATAAGACACTCTGGACAGAAAACGACAGCGGCAGTATCCTGCATATCTATAAGGCGGATAACGAATATGATGAGTGCCGCTTTGTGGCAGAAAAAATTCTGGAGCTGGAAAAGCAGGGCAAGACCAGAAACCAGATGGCTGTTTTGTATCGCACCAATGCACAGAGCCGTGCGGTGGAGGATCAGATGGTGAAGCGCGGGATTCCCTATCGCCTGTTCGGCGGCGTGCGCTTCTATGAACGAAAGGAAATCCGAGATATTCTTTCTTATTTAAAGGTGCTGGCGAACCCTGCGGATACGATTGCTCTCAGAAGAATCATCAACGTACCCAAGCGCGGCATTGGCGAAACCTCTCTGGATAAGCTGGCTGCTTTTGCAGATGAAAACGGGCTTTCTCTTTACGGCGCACTGAGCCGTCTGGATGAAATTACTACGCTGAAAACAAGGGTGGCAAAATTCAAGGATTTCTATGGCCTGTTTGAACAGCTGCGCGCCGATGCGGATGGACTTTCCGTTTCCGAATTGATTGACGCCATTGTGAAGCGGACGGGCTATTTACAGCTGCTGATGGCAGAGGGGACGGATGACGCGCTGAACCGTATCCAGAATATTGATGAATTTGTGAATAAAGCGGCGGAATATGATAAAGCTAACCCCGAAGGCAAGCTGGAAGGCTTTCTGGAGGAGGTTGCTCTCGTTGCGGATATTGACAGCTATGAGGAGGGAGAGGAAACCGTTGCCCTCATGACACTGCACAGCGCGAAGGGTCTGGAATTCCCCTATGTTTTCATCATCGGTATGGAGGAGGGAATTTTCCCCGGCTTCCGTGCGGTGATGTATGGCGGCGAAAAGGAAATTGAGGAGGAACGCAGACTTTGCTATGTGGGCATTACACGTGCGAAGGAGGAGCTTTACCTGACGCACGCAAAAAGCCGCATGCAGCATGGGATTACGCAGTATAATCCGCCTTCTCGCTTCCTGAAGGAAATTCCTGCGGATTTGGTAGATATGCCGACCAGACAGATTTCCGATATGGCGAAAAAATATGATGCCATGACGCAGAATAAGCCTGCTCTCGGCAGAAAGAATGTGCTGCCCCCGACAGCAAAATTCGGCGGGGTCGGCATGAAAAAGGAAATGCCTGCGCCCAAGGATTTCAAGCTGAGCTACGGCGTGGGGGATAAGGTGCGTGCGCCGAAATACGGCATTGGCACAGTGGTTTCCATCAATAACGGCGGCGCAGATTTCGAGGTTACCGTTTCCTTTGGCGCAAAGGGGACGAAGAAATTCATGGCGCGCTTGTCGAAGCTGATTAAGGTAAGCGAATAAGCAGAGACGGTGAGGGATGCGATATGACAGAGAGAATAAAATATCTGGTGGAGCAGTTGAACCGGGCGGCGAAGGCATATTATCAGGAGGACAGGGAAATTCTTTCCAATCAGGAATATGATGCGCTGTATGACGAATTGGCTGCACTGGAACAGAAAACAGGCACGATTCTTGCGAACAGCCCCACGCAGAAGGTTGGCTATACGGTGCTGAGTAATCTGGTGAAGGTGGCGCACGAAAGCCCGATTCTTTCCTTGGATAAAACGAAGGAAACGGCGAAGCTTGTCAGCTTTCTGGGGGATAAAGCAGGGATTTTATCATGGAAGCTGGATGGACTGACGATTGTGCTGAAATATAATCATGGGAAGCTGGAGCAGGCAGTCACGCGCGGAAACGGCGAAATTGGCGAGGATGTGACGCATAACGCCCGTGTGTTCCGCAATGTGCCGCTTTCCATTCCCTTTCAGGGGGAGCTGGTGCTGCGCGGCGAGGGGGTCATTCCTTACAGTGAATTTTACCGCATCAATGAGGAGCTGGGCGAGGAGGAGCAGTATAAAAATCCCCGTAACCTTTGCAGTGGCACGGTGCGGCAGCTAAACAGCGAGATTGCCGCGAAGCGAAATGTGAAATTCATTGCCTTTACCTTGGTGCGTGCCGCAGGCAGAACCCTTTCGGACAGCAAGGCGGAAAATATGGCTTGGCTTGCCGAAATGGGCTTTGATGTGGTGGAGCACTGCATGGTGACGGCGGAAACGGTTGCCGCTGCGGTAGAGAAATTCCGCGATAAAATCGAGCAGAATGACATTGCCTCCGATGGACTGGTGCTGACCTTTGACAGCATTGCCTATAGCCAAAGCCTTGGCAGAACGGCGAAATTCCCGAAGGATTCTATTGCCTTCAAATGGGCGGACGAAATGGCGGAAACCACTCTGCGGCAGATTGAATGGAACACCTCTCGTACGGGGCTGATGAACCCTGTTGCGGTGTTTGACCCCGTGGAGCTGGAGGGCTCAACGGTGAGCCGCGCAAGCCTGCATAATGTCAGCATTTTGAAGGAATTGAAGCTGAGCATCGGGGATACGATTAAGGTCTATAAGGCGAATATGATTATCCCTCAGATTGCGGAAAATCTGACGGGAACGGTTTCCACGGCGGAAATTCCCAAGCATTGCTTTGTCTGCGGCGAGGAAACGGAAATCCGTAAGCTGCGCGACGGCGAAGCGCTTTACTGCACTAACCCGAACTGTTCCGCACAGCGGATACAGGCACTCAGCCATTTTGTTTCCAGAGATGCCATGAATATCGAGGGGCTTTCGGAGGAAACGCTGAAGAAGTTTCTCGAAAAGGGCTTTGTGGAGAATTATCCTGATTTGTTCCGCTTGGAAAAGCATCAAGCGGAAATCACAGCCATGGAGGGCTTTGGGGAGAAATCCTATCAAAATCTGATTGCATCTGTGGAAAAGGCGAAAACCGCCGAGCTGCCGAACTTCATCTATGCACTGGGCATCAATCATGTAGGGCTGCGAAATGCAAAGCTGCTCTGCAAGGAATTTGATTATGATTTGGAGAAAATCAAGGCGGCAACGGAGGAGGAGCTTGTGCAGGTGGAGGGCTTCGGCGAAATCATCGCACACAGCATTGCCTATTATTTCAGACAGGAAGCGCATTTGGCACTGCTTGCGGATGTTTTGCAGTATCTTTCCTTCCAAGAGGCAGAGCAGGCAGAGACCGGCGAAAGCCCTCTGGCAGGGCTGACCTTTGTTGTGACGGGGGATTTGGAGCAATTCGCCAACAGAAAGGAATTGCAGGCACTCATTGAAAAGGGTGGCGGCAAGGTGACGGGCAGTGTCACCAAAAAGACGAATTTCCTCATCAATAATGATATTCATTCTGCATCCTCGAAGAATAAAAAGGCGGCAGAGCTGGGGATTCCCATTCTCAGTGAGCAGGATTTTATAGATAAATTTTTAAAATAATGAGATAGGACAAAAAGCGGCTTCTGGAGAAAAAGTCGCTTTTTGTCGTCATTTGTCACGAAATCCGGCTGTTTTTTTGTTTATTAAATCTATAGATTTTTTCTATTTATTTTGCTATACTCATTAAAAATACATTAGGATTTTAATAGCAGCGATAAGGATTCCTGATTTGCTGCTTTCTTATGCGCTTTTTTGCATGAGAATGGGAGGGAAGGCAATGAATTTAAACCAGTTGTATTATTTTAAAACGCTGGCAGAATTGGAGCATTACACTAAGGCGGCGGAAAAGCTGAATATTTCTCAGCCGACGCTCAGCCACTCCATTTCTTCCATGGAAAAGGAACTGGGGGCAAATTTGTTTGAAAAGCAGGGCAGAAATGTTGTTCTGACAAAATATGGGCGGATTTATATGTTCTATGTGGAAAACGCCCTGACACAGCTGGAGTTGGGGAAAAATCAGATTGAACGTCTGGTTTCCGAGGGGGGCGGACACGTTGGACTGGCGTATATGACATCGGTCGGGACGAACTTTGTCCCCGGACTGATTGCGGGCTTTTTGGATGATCCACAGAATAAGAATATCTCTTTTTCCTGCTATGAGGGCAACACGAAAACGCTGTTGTATAATCTGAAACGAGAAAAGTATGATCTGGTTTTCTGCTCCATGGTGGAGGCGGAGAGCGATGTGGAATTTATTCCTGTTTTCGAGCAGAGCCTTGTGGTTATTTTGCCGGAGGGGCATCCCTTGGAGGATAGAAAGAAGGTAACGATTCAGGATATTTGCCCGTATCCGCTCATCAGCTATACGAAGGAAAGCGGCATGCGCCGTATCATTGATGATATGTTTACAAAGGCGCAGATTATGCCGAATATTCTTTGTCAGTTTGAAGATGTCAATTCCATGGCAGGTCTGGTTGAGAAGAATCAGGGGATTGCCATTGTAACGGATAGCCAAGCACTGCGTAACTATAACGTCACCAAGCTGGAGTTGGATACGCCATATTCCCGCAGAATGGTTTATATGGCGTATGTGCTGAATCGGTATCTGCCGCCGGCGGTGGAAAAATTCAAGGATTACACCATTCAGCGGACAAAAACAAAGAAATAAGCAAACAGGATTTAAGGGAAGGAAATAGAAATGCTGCAGGATTTAGAATACGGAAGATTAGAAAACGAGTTTCGCCATACGGCACCTGTTGCCACGGCGAAGGTGGTCTGCGCACAGGGCAGCCGGCTATTGGTGAAACGTAAGGAAGATGATACATTGGTTTTGCCGACCTATGCGGAGGTAATGGCATGGGCGAAGGAAAAAGGCTGGACGCATTGGTATGAAAACGAGGTACAGTATGTGTTCCGCATGCAGGAGGAGGATTACTTCATTTGGATGGGCGAAGCAGGTGCGCCTGCGGATACGTCCTTCTGCTATGAGCCTGCCATGACATTGCGTCAGGTGAAATCCAAAAATATCTGCTATGCCATGATGACGGCGTGGCATTTGTTTGACTGGTATCGCAGCAATCGTTTCTGCGGACGCTGCGGTGCGAAAACAAAGCATGACGAGAAGGAACGCATGATGCGCTGTCCGGAATGTAATAACATGATTTTTCCTAAAATTGCGCCCTCTGTCATTGTCGGCGTGACGCATGGGGATAGATTGCTTCTGAGCAAATATGCCAACCGCAGCTATACTCGATACGGCATGATTGCAGGCTTTACGGAGATTGGCGAGACGGTGGAAAAAACCGTGCAGAGGGAGGTTATGGAGGAAGTCGGTCTGAAGGTAAAAAATATTCGTTATTATAAAACACAGCCCTGGGGTGTAACGGGCGGCTTGCTGTTGGGGTATTTCTGCGATCTGGACGGAGAGGGTGAGGATATCACGCTAGACCGAGAGGAGCTGGCGATGGCTGAATTTTTTCCGAGAAATAACCTCCCTGCACACGATGACGGCATCAGCCTTACAAGAGAAATGATGCGCATGTTTGAGGAAGGCAGAGAGCCGAAATAACGAGGAGAAGGCCGAATGAACGAGAGGCTTAGGTACGAATCTGTTCTCCGGAAAGAAAACATTGGTCGAGGAAATGGGCTATGATGCCTTTGAGGCGCAGCTTGCCATGTCCTCGCGATATTACAAAAAGCACTTCTTTGAAGGCGAATAAGCAATCAAAAAGAGACTCTGCATAGAGTCTCTTTTTTCATGCTTTCGTTAATCTTCGTTATCGCCGTAGCGGGTATCCTCGTTAAAGTTAGGAATCATATCAATGCCGCGGTTTGCATCGCCGCCTGCGTTTTTGCCGAAGTGATAATCATTCCCCGGCAGGATAGCATTCAGCACAATGCCTGCGATTGCCGCAATGGCGAGGGAGGTCAGTGTGATATCTGTGTTGGCAACATTGAAGGTCAGTCCATCGGAGAAGCCCAGACCGCAGACAAAAATCACACCTGCGATAATCAGATTGCGAGATTTTGTGAAATCTACGCGGTTTTCTACTACGTTACGCACGCCGATTGCGGAAATCATACCATACAGCATGAAGCTGACACCGCCGATAATCGCAGAGGGCATAGAACCAATCACCTCTGCCATTTTGGGGATAAAGCTCAGGATGATGGCATAAACCGCAGCAATGCGGATGACCTTGGGATCATGCACCTTACTCAGCTCCAGAACGCCTGTATTTTCGCCATAGGTGGTATTGGCTGGGCCGCCCACCAGTGCGGACAGGGAGGTTGCAAGCCCGTCCCCAATCAGGGTACGGTGCAGACCGGGGTCTTCAATCAGATTTTCACCGACCGTTGCGGAAATGGCGGACATGTCACCGATATGCTCCATCATGGATGCAAGCGCGATGGGTGCCATTACCAGAATGGCGGAGATGTTGAATTTGCACAGAGAAAATTCGGGCACGCCTACCATGGGGGCAGCCGTGATATTTGTAAAATTCAGAATTGCAGAGCCGTCTGCATTTGTCATACCCATTGCATTGAAAATCAGAGCCGCAATATAGGAAATGACAACGCCCATCAGGATAGGGATAATCTTAAACATGCCCTTGCCCCAGATATTGAAAACAACGATGGTTGCAAGCGCAATAAAGGCAAGCAGCCAGTTTGTGGAGGCATTGCTGACAGCGGAGCCTGCCAGACTCAGACCGATACAAATGATAATCGGGCCTGTTACAACAGGGGGAAGAAAACGCATAACCTTTTTTACACCGATTAGGCGAATGATGAGAGCAAGCACCAGATACAGAAGCCCGGCTACCAGAATTCCGCCGCAGGCATAGGAAAGCTTTTCGGCATTGGAAATATTGGCAAAAGCACCTGTGTTCAGCTTAGAGATGGTAGCAAAGCCGCCAAGGAATGCAAAGGATGAGCCGAGGAAGGCAGGAACCTTGCCCTTAGAGCAGAAATGAAACAGCAGTGTGCCGACACCGGCGCAGATAAGCGTAACCTGTACATGCAGAACGTCCTCGCCAAAGTAGCTGTTTACCAGAATGGGCACGAGAATTGTTGCGCCGAACATGGCAAACATGTGCTGTAGACCTAAAAGTAACATTTTCGGAACGCCTAAGACCGAGGCGTTGCGGATGATTCCGTTGTTTTCGTTCATAAAAAACTTCCTCCTGTTATGATAATGGATGATAACAAAATAGATTGTCGTGGCAGATAAGCACTGTAAGCGGCTAATCCACGGACAGAGCCGTGTATATGAGCAGGCTCTGCGAATCGTAGAATTTGCTGTGAAAACAGCAGATAGACGCTGTAAGCGGCTAACCCACGGACAAGCCGTGGGTATTATACCATAGCTACAGGAGAAAGCACAATGTAAAATCAAACGATTTTTAGAAATTTCTGTCAGAATCAGTCTGTATGTGAGGCATCATAGTATGCCTGAATTTCTTCCGGCAGGCGATCCGGCAGCATTTCATGGATTCTGTCCTCATTGCCGTCCGCAAGAGCCGTTTCGTAATACCAGCATTTGAATTTCAGCATGGCGAGCGCCTTTTCCATGCGCTTGATTTCCTTTTCACATTCCAGCTTCTGCTTCTGAATCAATTCCAGACGCTTGGGATAGGTTTCACTGCCCTCGGTACACCATTGCATAAACTGCTTGATGTTTTTGATTTCCATGCCGGTTTTTTTCAGACATTCCACCAGCCGCAGGGCTTCCAGCTCCGTGGTATCAAAATGGCGGATGCCGCCGCTGCGCTTGATTTCGGGGAAGAGCCCCTCCTTATCATAATAGCGCAGGGTGGAAACGGGTAATTGGAACAGTTCGGATACCTGACCGATGGTATACATAAGAATCGCCTTCTTTCAGAAAAATATAAATTCGGTATTAACCTAAAGTTAAGTTTAAGTATTAAAGCAATCGTAGCACAGGAGCGGGGGACTGTCAAGCGGAGGAAATCGCAAAAAAAACAGGCTTGGTTATGGATTGTCATAATCGAGCCTGTTTTTATAGGAGAAGGTTTCCTTTTTCAGTATTTGTTGCTTTCGCTTTATGCGTTGATGGTATCGCAGATGCGCTTGCCCATTTCCTTTGTGCCGATTTTTTTGGTGCCTTCGCTGTAGATATCGGGGGTTCTGTAGCCTGCATCCAATACCTTTGTGACAGCATCCTCAATCGCCTGCGATTCTGCAACCAGACCGAAGGAGAATTTCAGCAGCATAGCGGCGGAAAGAATGGTTGCGATGGGGTTTGCCATATCCTTGCCTGCGATATCGGGGGCGGAGCCATGGATGGGTTCGTACATCCCGAATGCGCCATCCGCCAGACTTGCGGAGGGCAACATCCCGATAGAGCCGGTAATCTGGCTTGCTTCGTCGGAAATAATATCCCCGAAAATATTAGAGGTTACGATAACATCGAAATGCTTGGGATTTCTCACCAGCTGCATTGCAGCATTATCCACATACATGTGGTCTAATTCCACCTCAGGATAATCCTTTGCAACCTCTGTCACGGTTCTGCGCCACAGCTTACTGCTTTCCAGAACGTTTGCCTTATCAATGCTGGTAACGTGCTTATTGCGCTTCATAGCGGCTTCAAAGGCCTGTACGGCAATGCGTTTGATTTCAAATTCGCTATATGCTTCAACATCATACGCTTCTTCGCCGTGCTTGCCTTCACGATAGCCGCGCTCCCCGAAATAAATGCCGCCTGTCAGCTCTCTGACAACCAGAATATCCAGACTGTCGCCGATGATTTCGGGCTTGATGGGGCTTGCGTCGCTCAAAGCCTTATGGATGATGGCAGGGCGCAGGTTTGCATACAGCCCCAGACTGCTGCGCAGCTTCAGCAAAGCGCCTGCTTCGGGGCGGAGATTAGCAGGCAGATGATCCCATTTTGGGCCGCCAACCGCACCCAAGAGGATGGCATCACCGTTTTTGCAGGCCTCTAAGGTTTCCTCAGGCAGGGGCTCGCCATACGCATCATACGCACAGCCGCCTGCCAGCTTTTCATTGAATACAAAGTCATGACCGTATTTTTTGCCGACACATTCCAATACGCCCATGGCTTCAGTCACAACATCGGGGCCGATGCCGTCCCCCTTTAATACTGTAATATGATAAGAACCCATTTTCTTCACCTTAACCTTCGATTTTTTCCTTTGTATATGTTACCAGACCGCCCGCAGCCATAATCCTCTGCATGAATGCAGGGAACGGCTCAGCCTGATAGGTTTTGCCCTTTGTTTCGTTTGTAATCACGCCTGTGTTGAAATCAACAGATACGGTATCGCCTGCATCAATATCATGTGCGGCTTCCTCACATTCCAGAATCGGCAAGCCGATATTGATGGCATTGCGGTAGAAAATTCTGGCGAAGGTGGAGGCAATGACACAGGAAATGCCTGCACATTTGATTGCCAGAGGGGCATGCTCACGAGAGGAGCCACAGCCGAAATTCTTTGTGGCTACGATAATGTCGCCTTCCTTTACATTGTTTACGAAATCCGCATCAATATCAATCATGCAGTATTTTGCCAGCTCCTCGCCGCTGGATACGTTCAGATATCTTGCGGGGATGATAACGTCTGTATCGACGTTATCCCCGTATTTAAAGACTTTCCCTTTTGCTGTTTCCATTATTCCATCCCTCCTGCAATCTTTTCGGGGTCTGCAATATAGCCTGCGATGGCAGATGCTGCTGCAACTGCGGGGCTTGCCAGATACACTTCACTTTCTGTATGACCCATTCTGCCGACAAAGTTTCTGTTCGTTGTGGATACGCAGCGTTCGCCTGCTGCCAGAATCCCCATGTGCCCGCCAAGGCAGGGACCGCAGGTAGGGGTGCTGAAAATTGCGCCTGCTTTTACGATATCCTCTACATAGCCAAGACGGATGCAGTCCAGATAAATCTGCTGTGTGGCAGGGATAACGATGGTGCGCACCTTGGGGTGTACCTGTTTTCCTCTGAGAATTTCTGCCGCAATCTTCATATCGTTCAGTCTGCCGTTGGTGCAGGAACCGATTACAACCTGATCGATGGCAATCTCGCCTGCTTCGTCAATCGTTTTTGTGTTTTCGGGCAGATGAGGGAAGGCAACGGTCGGTCTTAATTTGCTTAAATCAATCGTATAAACCTCGTCATATTCCGCATCGGGGTCTGCCTCGTAAACAACAGGCTCTTTTGCGGAATGTTCCTTTACATATTCCATTGTTTTTTCATCCACGGGGAAGATGCCGTTTTTCGCACCGGCTTCAATCGCCATATTCGCCATGGAGAAGCGGTCATCCATCGTCAGATACTGAATTCCGTCACCGACAAATTCCATGCTGCGGTACAGTGCGCCGTCCACACCGATCATGCCAATGATGTGCAGAATGATATCCTTGCCGCTGACCCATTTTGCAGGCTTGCCTGTCAGCACGAATTTGATGGCACTGGGCACCTTGAACCATGCTTCGCCGGTTGCCATGCCGATTGCCATATCGGTGCTGCCGATGCCCGTGGAGAACGCACCCAATGCGCCGTAGGTACAGGTATGGGAATCCGCGCCGATGATAACCTGACCGGGAACAACAATCCCTTTTTCGGGCAGAAGGGCGTGCTCAATGCCCATCTGTCCAACGTCGAAGAAGTTCTTCACTTCCATATCATAAGCAAAGGTACGGCAGGCCTTGCACTGCTCTGCCGCCTTGATGTCCTTGTTGGGGGTAAAGTGATCCAGAACGATAACCACCTTATCCTTATCAAAAACCTCCTTTGCGCCTGTTTTCTGAAATTCCTTCAAAGCAACGGCGGTTGTGATGTCGTTGCCCATAACAATATCCAATTTTGCCTGAATCAGCTGTCCGGCTTTTACGCTTGCTTCCCCCGCATGGGCTGCAAGAATCTTTTGTGTCATTGTCATTCCCATGATGCTATCCTCCAAAAATTTCTTTTGTACTCTCTTGCTCTTTTCTTATCTGATAATCTTGTTTGTTGTGCTCACTACCGCACGCAGACCGGATTTTGTGATATTGCTGGATGTGCCTGCGCCGAAATATATGCCGCCTTCGTTATCGGCAATCTGGATGTAGGAGATTGCACGGGATTTTGTGCCGTGGGACATGGAATGTTCTCTGTAGTCCACAACCTCCATCACGATATGGAAGTAGTCTTCGATGGCATGGCAAAGAGCGGAAATAATGCCGTTGCCGGTGCCTTTCAAGGTAAGGGGCTTGCCGTTGAAGTTACATTCTGCCTCAATGGCAACGTCCTCGTGGTTTTTCAGAACGATTTCCTTATAAGTAACCAGCTCCAGAGGGGCTCTGCCGTCTACATAATGGTCGATGAATGCTTCGTAGATATCAGCAGGTGTCAGATCCTTATGCTGTCTGTCGCTCATGCTTGTGGTAACAGTGCTGAAATCCTGCTGGAAGGCCTTGGGCAGATACAGACCGAAATTCTGTTCCAGAACGAAGGCAACGCCGCCCTTGCCGCTCTGGCTGTTGATACGAACGATGGGGTCGTAGTTTCTGCCGACATCCATAGGGTCGATGGGCAGATAAGGAACCTCCCAGTGGTCGGGATGCTGCTTCATTGCTTCCATACCCTTTCTGATGGCATCCTGATGAGAACCGGAGAAGGCTGTATAAACCAGAGAGCCTGCATAGGGGTGTCTGGGGGAAATGCTCATTCTTGTGGATTCCTCGTAAATCTTTACGGCTTCATCAATATGGCTGAAATCCAGTTCGGGGTCAATGCCCTGAGAGAAGATGTTCATGGCTACATTCATGATGTCTGTGTTGCCGGTTCTTTCGCCGTTGCCGAACAGTGTGCCTTCCACACGGTCAGCCCCTGCCAGCATAGCCAGCTCGGTTGCCGCTACGGCTGTGCCGCGGTCGTTGTGTGCATGCAGGCTGACGTAAATGCTGTTTCTGTATTTCAGGTTTTCACAGCAGTATTCAATCTGGTCGGCGTAGATATTGGGTGTCGCCATTTCTACGGTAGAGGGCAGGTTGATGATTGCCTTGTGGTCGGGTGTGGGCTCCCAGACATCCAGAACCGCATTGCAGATTTCTACGGCAAAGGGCATTTCTGTGCCTGTGAAGCTTTCGGGAGAATATTCAAAGAAAAACTCCGTTTCGGGGATAGCTGCTGCTTCTTCCTTAATCTGCTTTGCGCCTGCAACTGCCAGATCAATGGTTTCCTGCATGGAATTGCCGAAAACAACATCTCTTTGCAGGGTGGAGGTGGAGTTATACAGATGTACGATTGCTTTTTTTGCACCCTTCAATGCTTCGAAGGTTTTATGGATGATGTGGGGTCTGCTCTGTGTCAGCACCTGTACGGTAACATCATCGGGAATCAGGTTGTTGTCAATCAGGCATCTTGCAAATTCAAATTCGGTATCGCTTGCCGCAGGGAAGCCGATTTCGATTTCCTTAAACCCTGTATCCACCAGAAACTGGAAGAATTTCAGTTTTTCGGGCAGGTTCATGGGGATTTCCAAGGACTGGTTGCCGTCTCTCATGTCAACGCTGCACCATACGGGTGCTTTTGTGATGGTGTTGTTGGGCCATTTGCGGTTGGGCATGTCCATTGTGGGGTAGGGTCTGTATTTTGTGTAGTTCATCATTGGTAGTTCCTCCTTAAAATTCTGTGTGTGTTTTTTGTTTGATTTTATCTTTGGTTCGTTTGTATGCGTGGTTAGAATGAGCGATGAGCAAAAGAAAAAGCCCTTCATCTCCCTCATTAAGAGACGAAAGACCAGAAATCTCCGCGGTACCACTCTTTTTTATTCCCGAAAAGGAATACACTTTCCCAGATACAGGCTGTAAGAACCAATATCCTGTCGGTATAACGGCCGACTCGCCGGTTGCGCCTACTTGCTCTCAGTTCAGCGAACCACTCCGAGGCCAGTTCAAACATTCTTCCGTTATCTGCTCGCACCAGCCGCAGACTCTCTGAAAACATCCAAAGGTTTTACTACTCCTCTTCCCTGTGTTTGTTGTGTTGTATTGGAATGAATACAATTTAAACACCAAATTGCTTTTTTGTCAATACAAAATTTGAAAGTTTTTTGTATTCATATAAAAACAAGAAATCGGAATTTCCCCTGTAAGAAAGAAGAAAGTTGTGCTATAATGAAACGATAGCATATAAAAGAATGAAACAGCTCCAAAAATCATGAGGAGGGATAGATATGAAGGGAAAAAAGAAAATTGCTTCGATTCTGGCGTGTGCCATGCTTTTGAGTGCGGCACCCGTAGAAGCAATGGCATATACAGTACCCGATACGGTGCGTGTCGGGCTGGAATCGGTTTGTAAAAACGTGGCATCCGCAAGCATCGGTGTGTGGGAATTGCAGATTGGCATGCAGAAGGGCGATGGCTTTCAAAGGGGCGGCGTGATTACCTCAAGCGGTCTGTTTACGGCAAGGCCTGCCGTGGGGGACTATATCGCAGTGGACAAAACGATGGACTGTGCGGACGCATTGGACATGGCAAATGACATGAAAAAAAGCGGATTGGACACCTATGCGGCGTACCTGAGCGGAGGGGACTGGACGGTCTATGTGAAGGATGCCTCTGTTTCCGCTGTGGAGGCTGCGGCAGATGAAAATGCAAGCCGCGTTTCCTTTGAGGGCGTTGCGATTACGGGCGGCGAAGCCCCTGTGCTTGTGCCGGAGAATGCCGTCATGATGGGCGGCAATGTGGCAGATACCTTTAAGCTCAACAGCATGCCCTATCGCGGAATGCTGACGTTTTCCGTGAATGGCAGCAGCATGACGGGCGTGAATATCATTGGCTTAGAGGAATATCTCTACGGCGTGGTGCCTTCCGAAATGCCGAAAAGCTATGATGCAGAAGCGCTGAAGGCGCAGGCGGTTGCGGCGCGCACCTATGCCATGACGAAGCTGGGCGCGCATACGGGCAGCGGCTATCAGCTTTGCGACACCACAGCCTGTCAGGTTTATAAGGGCTACAGCAATGAGGCGGATGCCACCACAGCGGCGGTAGATGCAACGGCAGGCGAGGTTGCCTGCTACAACGGCAGCCCGATTGAAGCGGTGTTCTCCGCATCTACAGGCGGCTATACCGAAAGCAGTGAAAACGTATGGAATGCGGCGGTGCCGTATCTGCGTGCGGTTCCCGAACCGGGGGAATATGGCGATAACAGCTGGACAAAGACTTTGACACTGGATGAGCTGACTGCGCTTTTGCAGGCGAAGGGTGAGAATATCGGCACAGCGAAGGATATTGTGATTACGAAGCTTTCCACAGGCGGGCGAGTGCAGGAGCTGCAAATCGTCGGAACAAGCGGCACAAAAACGCTGACGAAGGAAACCATTCGGACCTATTTTTCCTCTGCCTGCGGCACACTGCCGAGCAAGATGTTTACGATTAACGGCAAGGGCGGCACGGTAACGGGTGGCACGAGCACAAGTGCGAAGGGCGGTCTGCTTTCTGCGGCGGCAAGGCAGGGCATTGTTGCAAAAACAGAGGGTGCGCTTTCCTATCTGAATGGGAAAAAGCTTTCCGTTGATGTGGATGCAGCACAGCCTGCGCAGAATACCGATAACGGAGCCTATACGGTTTACAACGTGAGCATCAGCACCGTTGCAAATGGAAAATTCGTATTTTCCGGCAGCGGCAGCGGTCATGGTGTCGGCTTGAGCCAGAAGGGCGCACAGGGCATGGCGCAGATGGGCTATGATTATAAGGAAATTTTGTGCCATTATTATACAGGCATTACGATTGAGGGCTGATATTATGAAGGAATTCAGAGCCTTCCTGCTTTCCCGAACGGGCTGGCAGGATGAAAACGGCAATACGGTTGTTTTTTCCGAAACGAACCTGACAGGGGAAACGGCAGGGGATGGGCTTTGGCTGTTTCTGGATGAGGGACTGCGCTGCGGCGGCATGCACCGCAGGATTGCGGCAAGCGAAGCGGCAATCAGAGAGACACTCTGCGGTGTCGGGAAGGAGCAGCTTTGGGAGAAAATAGCAGCCGATTGGGCAAAGGAGGCATAAAAATGTTTTGTGAAAAGCTGACGGAGGAACAAATCAGAAGGGTGATGAATGTCATTTCCGATGACGGCGCACTGACGATTCTGAAAATCCGTACCTACGATAAAAGCTTTGAGGATGCGGTTGCGGTTTCCGCTGTGCCGGAGGTAACGGCGAAATTTCAGGAGGATATTGAAACCTATCAGCTGCATGATTATTTCATCAGAGGAAAGAATCGCGCAGGGGCAGGCTCCGATTATATTTACAGAAAAATGATGTATGAATGGTTCGGCGAGCCGTATGTTGTAAAATATCTGATGGAATATTAAGGGGGAACGGATATGTATGTAAAAAGACTCAAGGATGATGAAATTTTGCAGATTATGCGTGTCATTTCCGACCCCGACTGCGAAATTGTGAGCATTTTCCGCAAGGTGACAGACCCTGAGGTGGTTATCAATTCGCAGGATATGGAGGAACGCTATGTGCTGCATGATTATGATATAGAAGGGTTTGATTATCTGCCCGATGATTCCACGCGGATGTACCGTAAGGAAATGCTGAGGATTTTCGGTGAGAAATATGCGGCGGATTATATGTTGAGAAGATAAAGAGGAACAGAAATGAAAACAAGTGATTTTTACTTTGACCTGCCTGAAGAATTGATTGCGCAGGAGCCGCTTGCGGACAGAGCATCCAGCCGTCTGATGGTGGTGCATAAGGACAGCGGAAAGCGTGAGCATCGGCATTTTCGGGATATTAAGGAGTATCTGCGCGCAGGGGACTGTCTGGTTATCAACAATACCAAGGTTTTGCCTGCCAGATTATACGGCGAAAGAGTCGGCACAGGCGCGGCGATGGAGATTCTTTTGCTGGTGAGAAGGGATATAGATACATGGGAGGTTCTGGTGCGCCCGGGGAAAAAAGCGCGCCCCGGTGACAGGATTTCCTTTGGCGGCGGCAAGCTGATTGCGGAGGTTTTAGAGGTCATCGAAGGCGGCAATCGTATTATCAAATTTGAATATACGGGTGTGTTTGAAAATATTCTGGAGGAGCTGGGAGAAATGCCCCTGCCCCCTTATATCACCCATAAATTAGAGGATAAAAACCGCTATCAGACGGTTTATGCGGAGCATGAGGGCTCTGCGGCGGCACCCACGGCAGGTCTGCATTTTACGCCGGAATTATTAAAGGAAATTGAAGACATGGGGGTAAGGATTGCCCATGTTACCCTGCATGTTGGTCTGGGCACCTTTCGCCCCGTGAAGGTGGAGGATGTGCTGGAGCATGAAATGCACTCTGAGTATTATGTGGTAGAGCCGGAGCAGGCGGCGATTATGAATGAAACGAAGAAAAACGGCGGCCGCATCATTGCGGTTGGCACAACAAGCACAAGAACACTGGAATCCGTAACGGATGAAAACGGCGTGATTCAGCCCAAAAGCGGCTGGACGAAGATTTTCATTTATCCCGGATACACCTTCAAGGCGGTGGATTGCCTTGTGACAAATTTCCATCTGCCGGAATCTACGCTGATTATGCTGGTTTCTGCGCTGATGGGGAAGGATTTGGTTATGGAAAGCTACGCCGAGGCGGTAAAGGAGCGGTATCGGTTCTTTAGCTTCGGGGATGCGTGTCTGTTTCTTGCAAAAGAAAAATGAGCAATAAAAAAGCCTTACTGTAAGTAAGGCTTTTTCTTTTGCTTAGCCGATGCCGCCGTTCAGTGCGCCGAGAATCAGCACCAGAACGCAGACGGGGCAGAGGACATATTTACAGAGCGGATAGAACCAAGGGAACAGGGGCTTATCCCGTCCCTTATTGACCTCCGCTTCCACAAATTCACGCTTGCAGAACCAGAAGAACATGATTGCCGCCAGACCTGCGCCGAGGGGGCAGATATAAATGGACAGCACATCCATCCAACCGGAAACAATGCCCTGGATACAGATGGAAACAACGATGCCAATGATGCCGATGGTAAGGCAGGCAGGCACGCGGGCAAAGTTGAATTTTTCCTGTAGGGTTGCGATGGGCGTTTCATACAGATTGAGGAGAGAGGTCATCCCTGCGAACAGCACTGCCACAAAGAAAATGATGGCGAACAGAGAGCCGCCGGGCATGCTGTGGAACAGATTCGGCAGGAAGATGAACATCAGCCCCGGGCCGCCCTGATCCAGCTGAGAGCCTGTGGTTGCCATGGCAGGAATGATGACCAGTGCCGCAAGG
This sequence comes from Clostridium sp. MCC345, assembly GCF_018785345.1. Lineage (NCBI taxonomy): Bacteria > Bacillati > Bacillota > Clostridia > Eubacteriales > Clostridiaceae > Clostridium > Clostridium sp. MCC345. Next base: position 148,947 of record NZ_WQPP01000017.1, on the reverse strand, counting down.
CATGCCGCCAAGGTATCAAAGAAGGCAACGCGCGCCGCAGAGGCAGGAATATTTTCTTCATCGGAGAGATAGGAGCCATAGATGATGGTGCCGTTGCCTGCGATGGAGAGGGAGAAGAATGCCTGTCCGAGGGCGTAAATCCATGTCATAGGGCTTTTCAGCGCGACAGGGTCTACGCGAAAGATATAGCGATAGCCTGCCACTGCACCGGGCTGTAATGCAATATAGACAGCAAGCCCGACAAACAGCAGGAAAAACAGCGGCATCATGATTTTATTTGCTTTTTCGATGCCCTGCCCAATGCCCATCATCATAATCAGGATGCAGAGGAGCAGTGCCGCAATCTGCCACCCGTTATTGCCGAAGGCGCTTGCCATGCCGCCGAATGCCGCCGCATAGGAATCAACATCCGCCGGGGCAAGGGTTGCGCCGGTAAATGTGCCGACGGCGTATTTCAAAATCCAGCCCATGACAACGGTGTAGCCGATTGCCATTGCCAATGCGCCGACCATGGGAATCAGCCCCAGTGCCTCCCCCAGCTTGCGCTTGCCGCGGCTTTCCAGAGCCATGCCGAAGGCATTGACAGGGCCGGAGCGTGCCGCACGCCCGAATGCCATTTCCCCGATGACACCTGTTGCGCCAATCAGCACAACAAAGATAAAATAAGGAATCAGAAAGGAACCGCCGCCGTAAAGGGAGACCCTTGTCGGGAACATCCAAAGATTGCCCATGCCGACCGCGGAACCCACACAGGCAAGGATGAAGCCGAGCCTGTTGGTAAAAGAATCACGTTTTTTCATAAGTTTCTCCTTTATAAATGATAAATGCCTGTGTAGTATACCATTTTTTTCGGGAGAAGGACAGAATAAAACGGAAAATTGTACAGAATCGGATGATTTTTTTGAGGAACAGAGAGCAGATTCTTTTCCTTGAAATAAAGGGAAATCTACTATAAAATAGAAGGAGTGTTTAGGGAAAGTCGGTGAGAAAAATGGACTTATTTGAATATAACCGCAGCCTGCAGGGCGGCAAGGAGGCACCGCTTGCGGCAAGGATGCGCCCAAGCTGTCTGGAGGATTTTGTCGGGCAGGAGCATATTGTCGGGAAGGGCAAGCTGCTTTACAGAGCCATTCAGAGCGACAGGCTCAGCTCTGTTATTTTTTATGGCCCGCCGGGGACAGGCAAGACCACTCTGGCGAAAATCATTGCCAACACCACGAAAAGCAAATTCTGCCAGATTAACGCGACAACGGCAGGCATAAAGGAGATTAAGGAAACGGTGGAGGATGCCAAGGCGGAGCTTGGGATGTACGGCAAAAAGACGATTTTGTTTATTGACGAGATTCACAGGTTCAACAAAAGCCAGCAGGATGCCCTTCTGCCGCATGTGGAGGACGGCACGCTGATTCTGATTGGGGCGACAACGGAAAACCCTTATTTTGAGGTGAACAAGGCGCTGGTTTCCCGCTCGATTGTCTTTGAGCTGCGGCAGCTTGAGGACAAGGACATCAAAAGACTGCTGGAGCGGGCATTGACGGATGAGAAAAACGGCATGGGTATCTATCATGCGAGGATGGATGCGGACGCGATGGATTTTCTTGCAAATACGGCAAACGGAGACGCGAGAGCCGCGCTCAACGCTTTAGAACTGGCAGTGCTGACAACGGAGCCACAGGCGGACAAAACGATTCACATCACCTTGGAGGAGGCGCAGGAGTGCATCCAGAAGCGCGCGCTGAATTATGATAAGGATGGGGACAACCATTATGATACGATTTCCGCGTTCATCAAGAGCATGCGCGGCTCTGACCCCGATGCGGCTTTGTATTATCTGGCGAAAATGATTTATGCAGGGGAAGACCCGAAATTTATTGCGCGGCGAGTTGTCATCTGTGCATCGGAGGATGTGGGCAATGCAGATCCGCACGCGTTGCAGGTAGCGGTTTCTGCCATGCAGGCGGTCAATTTTATCGGGATGCCGGAGGGGCGGATTCCCTTGGCGCAGGCGGTGACATACGTTGCCTGTGCGCCGAAAAGTAATGCCGCCTATCTTGGGATTGACAAGGCGCTGAGTGATGTACGCAATATTCGGATTCGTACCGTTCCACCGCATCTGAAGGACAGCCATTACAGCGGTGCGAAGGAGCTGGAGCATGGCGTAGGCTACAAATACGCACATGATTACCCCGGACATTATGTGAAGCAGCAATATCTGCCGGATGAATTGGTTGGCACGGTATATTATGCGATGACAGAGAATGGCGTGGAGCGGCGCATGAAGGAGCATCTGAGGCGGCTGAAGGGGGAGTAACAGGATTTTTCTTGGAAATTTCTTGACTTTCCGATTTGATATGTTAAAATAAATTTATTATGATTTGAATGACTGTGAAGATGAAAAGTACGCAGTGAACCATCTCCAGAGAGAGGGCTTTCGGGGAAACCTGAGCTGAAAGAGCCCTTAGCCTGTGAAGCTGCGGAAGTTCCCATCGGAGTCGGCTTTCTGAACAGAGAAGTAGGAAAGCCCGTTTCATGCTCGTTACGCATCAGAGTGCCTGTGATAGCAGGAATTTGGGTGGTACCGCGAGCCTTCGTCCCTTTGTGTGACGGAGGCTTTTTCTTTTTTGGGTGTGCCCCACCCCGTAAAAATCTGAAAAAACCTTGCAAAAGAGAGGAGAAAGCAAAAATGAAGGATAAGCTGAAACAAATCCAGCAAAAAGCGCTGAGCGCATTCCAGGATGCAAGAGAGATCAAGGATGTAGATGATTTAAAGGTGAAATTTCTGGGTAAGAAGGGCGAGCTGACTGCCATTCTGAAGGAAATGGGCAAGCTTTCCGCAGAGGAAAGACCTGTCATCGGGCAGATGGCGAATGAAGTAAGACAGAGCATTGAAAAAATGCTGGAGGAAAGCAAGAAACGTCTGGAGGCGGCAGAACTGGCGCACAGACTGGAGGCAGAAAAAATCGACGTAACCATGCCGGGGAAGGAAAGACCCGAAGGGCATAAGCACCCCATGAGCATTGTGATCGACGAAATCTGCGATATTTTCAAGGGCATGGGCTACGAGGTGGCAGACGGCCCTGAGGTGGAAAAGGACTACTATAACTTTGAGGCGCTGAATATTCCTGCAAACCATCCTGCAAAGGATGAACAGGATACCTTCTATATTAATGGGGATATTCTGCTGCGTACACAGACCTCTCCCGTGCAGGTGCGTACCATGGAGAAGGGCAAGCTACCTATCCGTATGGTTTGCCCCGGTGCGGTATATCGTTCCGATGAGGTGGATGCAACCCACTCCCCTGTATTCCATCAGCTGGAAGGCATGGTGATTGATAAGAACGTAACTATGGGCGATTTGAAGGGTGCATTGGCAGTGTTTGCGAAGGAGCTGTTCGGTGAGGATACAAAGGTTCGTTTCCGTCCCCATCATTTCCCCTTCACAGAACCCAGTGCGGAAATGGACGTAACCTGCTTTGCTTGCGGCGGCGAGGGTTGCCGTGTGTGCAAGGGCGAGGGCTACATTGAGCTGCTGGGCTGCGGCATGGTTCACCCCAAGGTGCTGAAAATGAGCGGCATTGATCCTGAGGAATACAGCGGCTTTGCATTTGGTATGGGTCTGGAGCGTGTAGCTATGCAGAGATACGGCATTACAGACCTGCGCTTGCTGTTTGAAAACGATGCGAAATTCCTGAAGCAGTTCTAATAGACTGCAAAAGATTGCGGGGCGTTGGTTCAAGCAGGCTTTGCTTCGCAAACCTTGCCCTTCGGGCAACCGCCGCATCTGTTCGGCGGTGCGTACCCACACCCCACGAGGTGATGAGAACAAAAACAGGATTCAAGTTGAATATATCTGTCTGCAAAGAGAGGAATCCCCTTGCAGGAGTCTGAGGACAGCGTCCTCGGAGAAAAAGAAAGGAGAGTTAATTTCATGGACGTACCTATGTCTTGGATGAAAGAATATGCACCCGTTACAGCGGATATCAAGGATTTTATTGAGGATATCACGTTGTCCGGTTCCAAAGTAGAGGGCTACACAACCGTAGCCGGCGAAATTAAAAACGTAGTGACAGGCTATATCAAGGAAATCGTAAAGCACCCCGATGCCGATAAGCTGGTGATCTGCACGATTGATGCAGGGCAGGGCAGGGACTTAACGATTGTTACCGGCGCACCCAATGTGAGAGTGGGAGATTATGTACCTGTTGCGCTGAACAATTCTGTTATCGCAGGCGGCAAGGAAATCCACACAGGCGAGCTGCGTGGGGTTGTTTCCGAAGGGATGCTCTGCTCTGTGGAGGAGCTGGGCTGCGATAGACACGATTTCCCAGAAGCACCCGAATACGGCATCTATATTTTCCCCGAACCCGTAGAATTGGGTAAGGATATTGTAGAAGTGCTGGATTTGAAGGATGAAGTGGTGGAATACGAAATTACCTCCAACAGACCTGACTGCTTCTCTGTTTTGGGGATTGCAAGAGAGGCTGCCGCAACCTATGATATTCCCTTCCATTATCCCGAAATTAAAGTGGCAGAAAAGGCGGAAGGCAAGGCAGAGGATTTTGTAAAGGTAACGATTGAGAACCCTACACTTTGCCCCAGATACGTTGCAAGAGTGGTAAAGAATGTAAAAATCGGGCCTTCTCCCAGATGGATGAGAAAAAGACTGCGTATGGCAGGTGTACGCCCCATCAACAATATCGTTGATATCACAAACTATGTGATGATTGAAATGGGACAGCCGATGCATGCATTCTCCATCGAAACCATCAAGGACAGCCATATTATTGTAAGAAACGCAAAAGAGGGCGAAACCATTACAACACTGGACGGACAGGTGAGAAGCCTTGATCCCTCCATGCTTGTGATTGCCGACCCCGAAAAGGCAGTTGCGATTGCAGGCGTAATGGGCGGCGAAAATTCCATGATTGTGGAAGGCTCTCAGGCGGTGCTGTTTGAATCCGCAAACTTTGACGGTCCGAACGTGCGTATCACAGCGAAAAAGGTTGGTCTGCGTACAGACGCATCCAGCAAGTTTGAAAAGGGACTTGACCCCAATCTGGCACTGGAGGCAGTGAACCGCGCGGTGCAGCTGGTGGAGCTTCTGGAGGCAGGTGAGGTTGTGCCCGGCGTTGTGGATGAATATCCCAACAAGAGAGAGCCTTGGCAGCTTGCCTACAACCCTGCATGGATTAACAAATTCCTTGGGACAAGCATTTCCGAAGAAGAAATGCAGAAGATTTTTGAAAAAATCGAATTGAAGGTTGACCCTGTAAACCATATTGTAACGATTCCTACCTTCCGTCCCGATTTGGAGGCACAGGCAGACCTGGCAGAGGAAATTGCACGCTTCTACGGCTACAATAAGATTGAAGCAACACTGGCTTCCGGCACACCTACGGTTGGCAAGAGAACCTATGCGCAGAGCATTACTGCACTGGTGAAGGATACTGTGATTGCAAACGGTCTGTGCGAGGCAATGACATATAGCTTTGAAAGCCCGAAGGTGTTTGACAAGCTGCTGATTCCTGCGGACAGTGACTTGAGAAAGGCCATTGTGATTTCTAACCCTCTGGGTGAGGATTTCTCCATCATGAGAACGGTTTCCTTTAATGGGATTCTGACCTCTCTGGCAACCAACTACAACAGAAGAAACGAAAGCGCAGGGCTGTTTGAGGTGGCGAAGGTTTATATTCCCAAGGCACTGCCCCTGACAGAACTGCCTCACGAAATTCCCACACTGACCATGGGGATGTACGGCAATATGGATTTCTATGATTTGAAGGGGATTGTGGAGCATCTGATGCACGTTCTTGGCATGAGCAAGGTGGCAGAATATGTGACAGAAAAGGCACTGCCTTGGATGCACCCCGGCAGAACGGCTTCTGTGATCGTAAACGGCGAAAGCATTGGTTATTTGGGTGAAGTGCATCCTGCGGTGCTGAAAAACTACGGCATTGGTACAAGAGCATATCTGGCTGTTCTGGATATGGAAAAGGTAATTGCGAATGCAAACAGAGATGTGGTTTATCAGGCATTGCCGAAATTCCCCGCACTGACAAGAGATATTGCGATGCTGGTGAAGGAAGATGTAACCGTGAAGGAAATTGCGGATATCATCAAGAAAAACGGCGGCGCATATCTGGAGGAGGCAAAGCTCTTTGACGTATATCAGGGGGCGCAGATTGAAGCAGGCTATAAATCTGTGGCATATTCCATCACCTTCCGCAGTGCGGAAAAGACACTGGCAGATGCCGATATTGCAGATGCAATGGATAAGATTTTGAAGGGCTTGGCAGAGGAGCTGGGCGCACAGCTGAGAGATAAATAAGGAATCGGGATTTCCGAGAGAAAGAACCGCCATGGCTAAAGGTGCGCCCAGATAAGAAACCATAAATTCTGAAATGCTGAAAGCTACGGCTACTGCGTCAGTTCCCCTTGACAGCCTAAGTCAAAGGATGCCTGCGGGAAACTTTCTTGTACCCGCAGTCTTTCAGCTATTTTATTTTCTTCATGTTTTCTTATTGGGACACACCTAATGCTGTGGCGTTTTTTGATGGAATTAACAGTGTTTCGCACTGGTTGGGCGCGGGTGCGCCAAAATGAGGAGGTTGGACAACGTGGACGGTTCGCCCGTTTGGAACTTTTGCGGCGAAACAGAGGATTTCTTCCTTACTTTTTATGCTAAAAAGTAACAAAAACTTGGAACCCGTTTCGTGATGGGTTCCAAACCTCCACAGACGAGGAAAGGGCAACAAGGTTTCCCTTTCCAAACCCTTCCCCACGAGCCGGAAACGGCAGGGAGAAAAGCGGCGCAGGTGCGCCTAAAGAGGTTAGAAGAATCCATTTGCGAAATAGTGTAAATAATAGTAAAAAGAAATGGAATGGCGGCAGGGGGTGCAGGTATGCGTTTATTTAGAATGATTGTTTCTATTTTTGTGATGCTGATTGCGGGCTTGATTGGTTTTTTCGTGGGCATTAGAATAGATGAGGCAATGGGCGGTGCGGTTTTATTTTCCGTGATTGCCGGAATTGCCTGCGTGATTTATACGATAGAGAATCAGGAAAAATGAGATTGCCGACAGGATTCTGAAAAGCGGAGAGCGTTTTTTGGAGAGGATTTTTTACTGACGAGAGAAGAAATGAAAAAGAGCGAAAAAACAGCCCTTGGAGAGTGCTTTCCGAGGGCTTTTGTTATTTTATTTTACATATTCATATTTTTTAATATAGCAGATACCGATGGGGGTGGGGCCGGTATGGGTGCCGATGGTGATGCCGACGGGCCAGATTTCATCCATTACATCGAAGCCTTCTGCCAAGAGGGTCTGGCGCATTTCTTCTACGGTGGCGTGGCGTTCCTTTTCCCCACGCACCAACAGCACGCGATAGTGTTCCTTCTCGCTGTCGATTTCGTTTCTTGTCATATCCATGATGGTTTTGAGCGCTTTTTTATGCCCGCGCACCTTGCTTTCGGGATACAGTTCGCCATCGCGCATGACGATAATCGGCTTAATATTCAGAATCGCGCCTGCCAGAGCGGCGGCTTTGCCGATTCTGCCGCCCTTCTGGAGATAATCCAGAGAATCGACGGTGAAGTTGATTTTTGTCATATATTTTTGCTTATCCAGAACGGCAAGCAGTTCTTCCATAGAATAGCCGGCATCGCGCATGCGGCATGCTTCGTAGACCAGAAGCCCCTGCGAGCCTGTGACACAGGCACTATCCAAAACGATGATTTTGCGCTCGGGATAGGCTTCGCTGAGGATATTTGCCGCATTTACGCCGCTCTGATAGGAGCCGCTGAAATTTGCCGTAAGACAGATACAGAAAACATCCTTACCTTCCTTTAAAACGGGTTCCATGGCATCCATGTAATCCTGCACAGAGGGCAGAGAGGTTTTCGGATAGAGCTTATCGGCATTGATTTTATCGTAAAATTCATCGGGGGTAATATCCTGCAATTCCTTTAGGTAATTTACCGTATCAAAGGAAACATGAAAGGGGACGTAGGTTACATCCAGCTGTTCCAGCACGGCGGCAGGAATATCGCAGGAGGTATCGGAAAGTATTTTATATGTAGACATAGAGCTATTCCTCCATTTGAAATCTATAAAATCGATTTTGAATTAGTCTTTCTATCGGTTTATTTTACTTTGTATTTTGGGCGTTGTCAATAAAAAACACTGTCACACTGACGTAGTAAAGCATACCAGATGTTGTGTTATTCTGCTGTGCGGAAGTGGTTTTTATTGTAGGATTTGCCAATTTCCGAAGAAGATGGTATCATTTGTAGGCATGAAGAAAACGGAAGGGAGGAAACAGAGATGGGAAAGATTCTGGTCATTGCCGAGAAGCCCTCTGTGGCAAGGGACATTGCAAAGGTTTTGCAGGCAAAGCAGAAGGGAGAAGGTTGTCTTATCGGGGAGCGCTATGTGGTTTCCTGGGCGGTCGGGCATCTGGTGACGCTTGCGGAGCCGGAGGAATATGACGAGAAATACAAGAAATGGAATTTTTCCACGCTGCCGATTCTTCCTGAGGAAATGCAGCTGAAAGCAATCAAACAGACGAGAGACCAGCTAAAGATTCTGCACAGCTGGATGCACAAAAGGGAGATTGACAGCTTAATCTGTGCAACGGATAGTGGGAGAGAAGGGGAGCTGATTTTCCGCTATATTTATGAGATTACGAAATGCAAAAAGCCGTTTCGGCGGCTCTGGATCAGCAGCATGACGGAGGAGGCCATCAAGGAAGGTTTTGCAACGCTGAAGGACGGCAGAGAATACGATTTATTATACACCTCCGCGAAATGCAGGAGTGAGGCGGACTGGCTGGTAGGGATGAACGCCACGCGGGCGTATACCCTGCAATATCACGCGCTTCTGAGCATTGGGCGTGTGCAGACACCGACACTGGCGTTGATTGTGGAGCGGCAGAAGGAAATCGATGCCTTTACGGCGGAGGATTATTTTGAAGTACAGGCAGACTTCGGCGGCTATACGGGGCTTTGGATTGACAGGGAGGAGCATACCCGTATCGACAGGGAGGACGCGGCGCAGGCGATTCTTGCGAAAACAAACGGCAAGCCTGCCACGATTACAAAGGTGGAAAAGGAAGAAAAGAAAACGCCGCCGCCCCTGCTTTATGATTTGACGGAATTGCAGAGGGAATGTAACCGAAAGTTCGGGTTTTCCGCGAAAAAGACACTGGACATCGCGCAGAGCCTGTATGAAAAGCGAAAAATGATTACCTACCCCAGAACGGACAGCCGCTACCTGAGCGAGGACATGAAGGGAAAGGTGAAAAGTACGATTCACCGCTTGCAGGCGTTGGAGGAATACGCGCCCTATGCGGAGCCGCTTATGCAGGAAATCCGATTCACGAAGCGTATCATTGACAATGCGAAGGTGACAGACCACCATGCCATCATCCCGACGGATGGGAAGCTGCGCCCCGAAAGCCTTTCCGAGGATGAGAGAAAGGTGTTTTCTCTGGTGGCGGCACGTTTTCTGGCGGTGTTTTATCCGTATTATCGCTATGAGGTGACGAAGGTTTACGCCGAGGCGGAGCAGGAACGCTTTCTTTCCAAGGGGACGGTTGTTCTGGAGGAGGGCTGGCAGGCAGTGGAAAAGGCACTGGTGCCGACTGCAACGAAGAAGAAAAAGGCAAAGAACGAGGAGGAGCAGAAGCTGCCGCCCTTGCAGGAGGGTGAGGTGCGGGCGATTCGCAGCATGGAGCTGCTGCGGAAAAAGACGAAGCCGCCTGCACCCTATACGGAAAGCAGCCTGCTTTCTGCGATGGAAAACGCAGGACGGTTTGTGGAGGACGAAGCACTCAAGGAGCAGATGAAGGACAGCGGCTTAGGCACACCTGCGACAAGAGCTGCCATCATTGAGCGACTGCTGACGGTGGGATATCTGACGAGAAAGGGGAAAACCCTTCTGCCGACGGAAAAGGGCAGAAAGCTGATTGAGGTTGTGCCGCAGGAGATGCGCTCGCCGCAGACCACGGGCAAATGGGAAAAAGGACTTTCCTCGATTGCAAAGGGCAAAATGACGGAGGAACGCTTTATGGCAAGTATTCGCCGCTATGTGCAGTTTCTGATACAGGATGCGGCATCGGGCAGACGGGCGGATGTTATCTTCCCTGAGGAGCAGGTGCGCGGAAAACGCCGCAAAACAAATGCCTTTGGGAAATGCCCTTTCTGCGGACGGGATATTCTGGAAAATTCAAAATCCTTTTATTGCGCAGGATGGAAAAGCGGCTGCAAATTTTCGCTCTGGAAGGACAGCCTGAAGCCATACGGTCTGGAGCTGGACGGCGGTATGGTGAAGCTGCTGCTGAAAAAGAACAAATCCGAGCGCGTGGCGGTGACACTGCCGCAGACGGGCGAGAAGGGAACGGCGGTTCTGATTCTGAACAAGGACAAGGGCGGACAGATAGAGCTGATGGATTTTACAAGAGAGAACGCTTAAGTCGAAATCAGGAGAAAGAAAGAGTTGAAAGAAGAAAAAAGATTTGATATGATTTTAAATTGTGAGAAAAAATTTCTGAAATAGATTGGAAAGATAGTAAGGATTGGAGAAGAACATGGAACAGATTTACAGTATGCTGGGGATTTCTGCGGAGGTAGAAGCCTTTGGCAATGCGGTTTTAAAGGATTTAAAGGAACGCTTTGAAAAAATTGACGCGGTGGCGGAATATAATCAGGCGAAGGTACTGCGTGCCATGCAGGAGGAACGCGTGGATGGTACCTGCTTTGCGGGCTCGACGGGCTATGGCTACAATGACAACGGGCGCGATAAGCTGGAAAAGGTGTATGCGCGCTGCTTCGGGACAGAGGCGGCTCTGGTGCGCCCCCAGATTACCTGCGGCACACATGCACTGGCAATCGCGCTGAGTGCGAACCTTCTGCCCGGAGATGAACTGCTTTCCCCTGTCGGCAAGCCGTATGATACACTGGAAAACGTCATTGGGACAGTGCCCTCTGCCTGCTCTCTGATGGAATACGGGGTCAGCTACAGACAGGTGGAGCTTATGGAGGATGGGACATTTGACTATCCTGCCATCAGAGAAGCCATCAACGAAAAGACAAAGCTGGTGACGATTCAGCGTTCCAAGGGCTATGCCATGCGCCCGACCTTTTCTGTGAAGCAGATTGGGGAGCTGATTGCATTTATTAAGGAAATCAAGCCTGATGTGATTTGCATGGTGGATAACTGCTACGGTGAATTTGTGGATGTGATTGAGCCTTCCAACGTGGGGGCAGATATGATTGTCGGCTCTTTGATTAAAAATCCCGGCGGCGGTCTGGCTCCTATCGGCGGCTATATCTGCGGCAAGCAAAGCTGCATTGACAGATGCGCATACCGTTTGAGCGCACCCGGTCTGGGGCAGGAGGTCGGTGCCTCTCTGGATCTGAACCGTGCGCTGTATCAAGGCTTTTTCCTTTCCCCTACGGTTACGGCAGGGGCATTGAAGGGGGCTGTTTTTGCGGCGAATGTGTATGAAAAGCTGGGTTTCTGCGTGATTCCCAACGGCACAGAGTCCCGTCATGATATCATTCAGGCGGTGGAGCTGGGCAGTGCCGAGGCAATGGAGGCATTCTGTCAGGGGATTCAGGCGGCGGCCCCTGTGGACAGCTATGTTACGCCGATTCCCTATGCGATGCCGGGGTATAACTGCGATGTCATCATGGCGGCAGGGGCATTTATCCAAGGCTCCTCGATTGAACTGAGTGCGGATGGTCCAATCAGAGCACCCTATTCCGTTTATTTCCAAGGCGGACTGACGTGGTTCCATGCGAAAACGGGGATTCTGATGAGCTTGCAGAAGCTATATGAAAAAGGATTGGTAAAGATATAAATCAAAATCAGAAGGTGGTCGGATTTACCGACCGCCTGTTTTTTTGCCCAAAAGCAAGGAGAGCATCCTTTTATCCAGACAGCCGAGGAGAAAAAGAAACAGGAGATACAGAATCCCCATGCCGCAGAGCGAGCCGAGGAACAGCAGCTTGGACGGGGCAAAAATGCGGATACAGTATTTTGTTATCAGCCCGGCGGCCGCACCGGCAAGCAAAGGTTTGAAAAAGCAGCTGCGGCAGGAGGGCAGAACGGCGGTGCGCTTCCAGAGGCGGTGCAGGGAGCAGCTGACGGAAAACAGCAGGCTGAGAAACCAGCCGCCCAGAAACGCCGCCACGCCATAGGCAGGCATGCAGAACCAGATGACGGCGATGCTGATGCAGGAGGAAAGAATGTTGTTGCGGAAAAGGAAAAGCTGCTCTCCCAAGCCATTCAGAAGTCCGTGAAGGGTGGTCTGCGCATAAAGCAGAGGACAGAGGAAGGCGAGCGGAAACAGCACCTGCCCCAATGCCGCGCGGTCATAGACGATATAGCAGATTTCGTGTGGAAAAACGGCAAACAGCGCCGCCGCCCCGAACCCAATGACAGAGGTAAAGAGGAAGGTGGCGGAAACGGTTTTGCTGATGCGGGTATCCTGCCTGACGGCGCAGGCCTCGGAAATTTCCGGCACGAGGGAAACGGATGCTGCCATCAGGCAGGCGGAGGGCAGGAGAACAAGGGGCATTGCCATCCCTGTCAGCTCACCGTAGGTGGAGAGGGCTTGGACGGTATTCTGCCCGTGGAGCTGCAGCTGTCTGGGAATCAGGAGATTTTCAACGGTGGAAAGGAGTGAGCCGGCAATGCGGCTTGCGGAAAGCGGCAGGGCGGTGCTTAAAATCATGGCAAGGACGGCAGGAGAGGACAGCGTGGGCTTGCGTATAAATTTATGCTTCCTTTTATAATGGAAATAATTCCAGACGGTAAAGCCGCAGGAAAGCAGTTCCCCGAACAGGATGCCGCAGACGGCGGCACCGCAGGCATAGCTGAGCCCGCGTGGGACAAAAATGCCTGCCAGAAAATAAATCGTCAGGATACGGACGGTTTGCTCCAGCACCTGTGAAAAGGCAGGGACGAGTGTCTCCTGTATGCCGAGGAAGAAGCCGCGAAAGCAGGAGCTTGCTGCCATAAACGGCACAGCCAATGCCAAAAGGCGCAGGGAAAAAGCGGCGCGCCTATCCCTGAGCATAGAAAGGGCGATGCTATCCGCGCCGAAAAACAGGACACAGCTGACAGCCGCACTTGCACAGAGGGAAAGGCAGACCGCCTGCTTGACAATGCGCCCGATATTCCCATTCTGTCCGCGGATGTATTCCTGCGCGACAAGGTGGGAAATGGTTGTGGTGAAGCCGGCAGAGGTGATGCTCCATGCAAGCATATACAGCGGCAGAATCAGCTGATACAGCCCCATGCCCTCTGCGCCGATGGCGTTTGACATGAAAACACGATAGAAAAAACCCATACATTTTGTAATGAGATTGGCACAGGTCAGGATAAGGGTTCCGGTGATGATATTTTTTCTGCTCATGGCAAAGCCTCCGAAGGGGGTTCTTTTACTTATATGACAAGAGGACAGGAAATAGAAGGGAAACAAGGAGAAAACGGGGATTTGACTGAACAAAAGTAATGCTTTTTTGGAAGAAAAAGGTAGAAAATGATACGAATATTTCGCATATAAACCGTCAAAAAGACTGAAAAACAAATATTCTTATGATTTTCGTACGTTATAATAAACAATTTTGCAAGGGCGATAAAAAAATTCATTGAAATGTATTGACAACAATTTCTTTGAGCGATATAATCTACTCACAAAGAGCATATAGCCGAAGGAAGAAGTGAATTTATTTCATTCATTTCTTACAAAAACAAATGAAATTCTGCTGCGGACGGGAAAAAAAAGAGCCGTTTTTCCCCAAGAGCCGGTTGCCGCAGAGAAGCTTTTGTGTGATGCTTCGGAACGTGCTTCACTTGCTGGAAAACTGACGGAAGCATTTCTGTGCAGGCAAAAACGGAATTATTTTATCAGCATTATTTATTGCCTGCGTTACAGAAGCACCGATGGTTTCAGCGCATACCCTAAAAAGGAGGAAGGAAGAAATGAGTAACAACAACAACGAAATGAAGAAGGAGCTCGGCATGGGCGCTGCGATGGCTACAGTAGTCGGCTGCGTAATCGGTTCCGGTGTATTCTTCAAACCCACAGCAATCTACACAGCAACAGGCGGTGCGCCCGGTCTGGCAATCATCGCATGGGTGGTAACCTCTCTGGTTTGCCTGTGTGCGGCAATGACATTTGCCGAAATCGCAATCTTGATTCCCGAAACAGGCGGTATGCCCGTATATCTGAAAAAGGTATTCGGTGACAGGGTTGGTTATCTCTGCGGTTGGATGCAGACTGTTGTATTCTATCCCGGTCTGGTTGCGGCACTGGCAGTAGCGGTTGCAAACCAGGCAAAGCTGTTCCTGGGCGACGGCATGGTTGTTCCTGTGGCAATCGTATGTATCATCATCATGGTTGCGCTGAACTGCATGGGCGCTAAGGTTGGCGGTGCAGCACAGACTATCTTTACCGTAGCAAAGCTGATTCCTCTGGTTCTCATTATGATTTTCGGCTTCATCAGAGGCAACGGCAATCCCATTTTCGACCCTATGCTGGGTGAGGGACTGAAATTCGGCTCCGTTTTGGGGCAGCTGATGATTGCAGTTCTGTTCGCATACGAAGGCTGGACAAACGTAGGTGCAATCGCGGGCGAAATGAAAGATCCCGGCAGAGATTTGCCTAAGGCGATCGTTGGCGGCGTAGCGCTGATTATGGCGGTTTATATTATCATCAACCTGGCTTACCTGTGGGTACTGCCTGCTGATGTAATGATGAATCTGGAATCCCCTGCATCCGCAGTAGCAATGCAGATCTTCGGCAACATGGGTGGTAAAATCGTATCCGTTGGTATCATGATTTCTGCCGGCGGCGCATGCAACGGCTTTATCCTGTCCGGTTCCCGTACAGCACTGTACATGGCAGAACAGGGTGACCTGCCCGGCAGCAAGGCTCTGTCCAAAATCTCCGGCACAGGCGTTCCCATCAACTGCATTTTCCTGATTGGTATTCTGGGTGCAATTTATGCACTGACAGGTCAGTTCGACCTGCTGACAAACCTTGGTACATTCGTTGGCTGGGTATTCTACACACTGACATTCCTGGCAGTTATGGCTTACAGAAAACAAGCACCCGATCTGGAACGTACTTACAAGGTACCTGCATACCCTGTAATTCCTATCATCGCAATCGTTTCCGGTCTGTATGTTCTGCTGAACCAGCTGTTCATGGCAGGTCCTGATGCAAGAAAGGTTGCTGTAGGCGGTATCATTCTGGTACTGATTGGATTGCCCGTTCGTGCAATCTTCACAAAGAAGAAAGCGGCATAAGGCAGTCTGAACGATTTCGTTCCATAAATTAAAAATATTTGCTTATGAAAGGCTTCAAAGGCGTATTCTTTCTGAACTAGGCGGTTCGGAGGGGATACGCCTTTTGTTTGTGAAAATAAAGTTGTCTGAGAAGACGGAAAAGGTAGGAAATGCCCATAAAACCGAAGCAGGCAAAACTTTTTCCCTTTTGCACAAATGCAGAATACGCTGAAAATTCTGCTAAAATGTACGACTTATCTACGAAATTTAGTGGTGGAATATACAAAATATACAATAAAAATGAGGGTGTTAAGAAAATGGTAAAAAATATATCGTCAGATACCACTAACAGTCTTGACATTTTTTTGATAATCATTGATAATATATTGTATTGGAGTAAATGCAGATGTCAGTTTCAGCTTGAATTTTCAACAAAAGCCGGAGGAATTTCGGCTTTTTCGGCAGAAGGAAACGGCATTTTCATGGAAACAGAAGGGAAGTAAATGCTTTTGAGGGAAGGATGGTTCAATGTATTTATTATTGTTACTGCTGTGGTTTATTTTTAATGGCAGAGTAACGCTGGAAGTTGCCCTGTTTGGGATAGTGATCTGCGGCTGGCTTTATTGGTTTATCTGCAAGTACATGGGCTACAGCTTTCAGAGAGAGAAGGTTCTTGTGAAAAAGATTCCTCTTTATCTGAAATATGCCTTTGTTTTGCTCTGGGAAATTTTCAAGGCGAATGTGGATGTCATCAAGATTATTTTTTCGCCGAAAAAAGCAGAGATTCAGCCTGCACTTGTAAGGTTTCATACGGATTTGAAAAGTGAAGCCTCTTTGGTTGCTCTGGCGAATTCCATCACACTGACCCCCGGCACCTATACGGTGGAATTGGAAAACGGAGAATATGTTGTGCAGGCGCTGGATCGGGAAAAATTCGGCGAGGGTCTGGAGGATTCCGTTTTTGTAAAGCAGTTGAGAAGGTTGGAGGGATGAGCGTATGAGCGGTACAATGCATTTTATTCTGGAAATCGCTATGTTCGTTCTGGCGTGCGGCATGATTCTGGCGTTTATCCGTGCAGTCAGAGGGCCTCGTTTTACGGATCGTATTGTGGCGATTAACATGATTGGTACCATGACGACGGTAATGATTGGGATTCTTTCCGCTTATCTGGGCGAAACCTCTCTGGTGGATGTTTCTCTGGTTTATTCCTTGCTGAGCTTCTTGGCGGTAGTGGTGATGTGTCACGTTGTTACCCTGCATCATAAGGGTCGTCTGCTGTTTCTGGCAAGAAAGGAAAAGGAGGCAGAGGAAAAATGTCAATAAGAGAAATCATTGCAGCAATCTGCATTTTTATAGGGCTGTTTGTGTTCCTTTGTTCGATTCTGGGGATTTATCGCTTTAAATATGCGATGAACCGTATGCACGCAGCAGCCTTAGGGGATACCATGGGAATTTTCTTTGTTGTATTAGGTCTTCTGATTTTAGGGCAGGATATTTTCCACATGGCAAAATATGCCCTTATCATTCTGTTTTTCTGGCTATCCAGTCCCATTTCGACACACCTGATTGCGAAGGTAGAGCTTCTGACAAACAAAGACTGTGAAGAAAGGATGAAGGACAGATGAGCGATTTTAGCGTTACCATTCAGATGATTTTGGTTATTTTTCTCATTGCCAGTGCCATCGGCGTTTCTGTAACAAGAAAGCTTTTTATGGCGGTTATCGTTTTCATGGGGTATAGCTCCGTTATGGCAATTGTGTGGCTTTTTCTGGAATCTCCCGACCTGGCTATCACAGAGGCGGCTGTTGGCGCAGGGATTGATACGGTACTGTTCTTCCTGACGCTGAAGAAGGTTCACGCACTGAAAGGCACAAGGGAGGGGTGATGAGATGAAAGAAGAAAAATCGTTTTGGGAGAAATTGAAACGTTGGATTGACGGGGACGAGGTGCTTCTCGATGCAGATGAAATTATCTCCAAAAAAGAGAAAAAAGAGTTTATTTATGAAGAAAGAATTTTTCCGATTGGAGACATTCGCTCCAATGTAACCCTGTATTGTGTGCTTTCCGTTTTCGTTACGGTGGTATTCATTGCAGTTATGCTGCATGTAGTTATGGAGCTGCCGATGTTTGGCGACCCGAACAGCATCACCAACAACGAGGTTGCGGCGCGCTACTTGGAAAAAGGGATTGCGGAAACAGGCGCAATCAACTTTGTTGCAGGCATGATTCTGGATTACCGTGCCTTTGATACCTTTGGCGAATCCAATGTACTGTTTATGGCGGTTATCGCGGTGCTGATGCTGCTGCAAAGAGATAAAAAGAACATTGATGCGGCAGAGGATCAGGAAATGCAGGAGGACGAAATGCTGGATGCAGAGGATTCCAAGCTGATTCTGAAAAAGGGCGCGAAATGCCTTGCTCCTGTGGTTATCCTGTATGGAATCTATGTTGTTTTAAACGGACATCTTTCTCCCGGCGGCGGCTTTTCCGGTGGGTCTATCATCGGCGCAGGTCTGATTCTGTATTCCGTGGCATTCGGACATAAGAAGATGCAGACCTTCTTTACGATTAAAACACTGACTTTGACAACGGCAGCGTGCCTGCTGACCTATTGCGGCTGTAAGAGCTATTCCTTCTTTACAGGGGCAAACCATGTCGGCTGGGAGGTACCGAAGGGCACACCCGGTGCAATTCTAAGCTCCGGCTTTATCTTGCCGTTGAATATCTGTGTCGGTCTGGTTGTTGCATGTACGATGTATGGGTTCTATGCGTTATTTACAAAAGGAGAAGTCTGATTATGAGTCAACTGTTGACAAATTATTATGAAGCAGCTTCTGTTATTCTTTTTGGCATTGGATTCATGAATCTGCTTCTGCAAAGAAATCTGATTAAAAAGTTTATTGGTCTGAATATTATGGATACGGCTACCTATCTTTTTCTGGCGGCGAAGGGCTATGTGGCAGGCAGAACTGCCCCGATTTTGACAAACGGCATTATTGATGCGGATTATTATATCAACCCCATTCCTGCCGGTCTGGTTCTGACGGGTATTGTTGTATCGGTATCTGTAACAGCGTTCTCTCTTGCTCTGGTTCTGCGGCTGTATAAGCATTACGGCTCGTTGGATATGGATGAAATCCTGAGAATGATGAGAGAGGAGGAAGGGGAATAATATGGAACATCATGTAAACCTCGTACATAATATACCTTTCTTCAGCGTCTTTTTTGCGATGTTCTGCGGCATCATTACGCCTCTGCTCAAAAGCGGACGTGCGGCACGCCATCTGCATGGCTTCATGGTAGGGCTTGTCGGCATACTTTCTGTTGTGCTTCTGGCGAACGTGGTGAAAAATCAGGAAGCATATACCTTTATGATGGGGCATTTTCCTGCACCTTGGGGCAATGAATTGCGCATCGGGCCTCTGGAGGCGTTGCTGGCGGTTATGGTCAGTGTGGTTATGTTTTTAACCATCACGGCAGGCAGCAGGCAGATTTTTGAGGAAATTGTTCCGGAAAAACAAAAATTTTACTTTATTATGCTGAATGCAACCTATGGCGCAATGCTGGCAATGACATATACAAACGATATGTTTACAGGCTACGTTTTCATTGAGATTCTGACGATTGCCTCCTGCACACTGATTCTGGCAAGAGGGACAAAGCAGGCAATTGTCGGCACAACGCATTATCTGGTGTTCGGCTGTATGGGCTCCGGTCTGTTCCTGCTGGGTGTTTGTATTCTTTATGGCATCACAGGGCAGCTCTTATTCCCGCAGATGAAGGAAACGATTGCCATGCTGATGGAAACAGGGCAGTATCATTTCCCGCTGATGATTGTAGTCAGCCTGATGTTTATGGGTCTGGGCATCAAGAGCGGTCTGTTCCCGTTCCATTCTGCACTGCCTACGGCTTACGGCTCTACGATGACAACCTCGAACGGGATTTTGTCCGGTCTGGTGCTGAAGGCATATATCATTCTGGCAATCAAGCTGGTATTTGAAGTATTTACCATTGAAACACTGGTTAAATTGAGAATTGCGGACGTTCTGTTCGTTCTGGGCGTTCTGGGCATGATTATGGGCTCCTTCTATGCCGTACGGGAAAGCCGGCTGAAGCGTATGCTGGCATATTCCTCTGTGGCACAGATTGGCTACATCTTTATGGGGATTGGCTTAGGCTCAGAGGCGGGGATGCTTGCAGCCTGCTTCCATGTTCTGGCACACGCCGTTACAAAATCTATGCTTTTCCTTTGCTGTGGTACCTTTATTGAGGAGGCCGGCGGCAAGGAGCAGCTGGAAAACCTCAAGGGGGCGGCTTACCGCAACCCTCTGGCAGGGGTTGCCTTCATCGTTGGGGCTATGTCCATGATTGGTGTGCCGCTGTTTGCAGGGTTCATCTCCAAGCTGTACTTTGCGGAGGCTGCATTAAAAATGACGGGGACACGTCTGGTTCTGGTTCTTGCGGCACTGGCTATTTCCATGATTCTGAATGCGATGTATTTCCTGCCCTCTGTTATTGCAATCTGGTCTCGCCCTGAGACAAAGGAAAAAACAGTCAGAGTGCAGAATTCTCCGCTGTTTGCAATGGCAATGGTACTGTTTATTGTAGTCAATTTGGCACTGGGTATCGGCTATCGTCCCATTATCGAAATCATGAAAATGGGTATCGAGCTGATTCAGGTTGCATTATGATGAGAGAATGAGGTGAAAGAAATGAACGGATCTGTACTTTTGCTGCTCCCGATGATTTTACCCTTCATTTTTGGTCTCATCATTGGTTTCCAAAAGGAGGAAAAGCAGCGCAATATCTTGGTATTTATTGCAATGGCTGTGGAAGCGGCTCTGGTCTGGTATCTTTGCAGCGGAGAGATGCAAACCTTCGTGCTCTGGCGGATATCTGACCGATTGGCACTTGTTTACAAAACGGACGGATTGGCAAGATTCTTTGCCTGCCTCATCAGTACCATCTGGCTGATTGCAGCAGTGTTCTCCATGGAATATATGAAGCATGAGCATAAGCCGGCGCGGTTCTTCATGTTTTATACGTTTTCTCTGGCGGCATTGATGAGTCTTTGCTTCTCCGAAAATATGATGACGATGTATCTGTCCTATGAATTTATGACAATTCTGACAGCACCACTGGTTATCCATACGGGTACACCTGAGGCAACGCGTGCGGGCTTGAAATATCTGGGGTATTCCTTCTTCGGCGCAGGCTTAGGGCTGATGGGGTTCTTCTTCCTGAACACCTATTGCAGAACAACCATCTTTATGCCCGGCGGCACACTGGATATGGCGATGGTGGCAGGGCATGAAAACCTGCTTCTGGTTGTGTTCTTCCTGATGGCGCTTGGCTTTGGCTGTAAGGCGGGTATGTTCCCCCTGCATGCTTGGCTGCCGACGGCGCACCCCGTTGCACCTTCTCCTGCATCCGCAGTGCTTTCCGGTATCATTACGAAGGGCGGTATCATTGCTATCATTCGTGTGACATATTATCTGTTTGGCGTGGATTTTCTGCGCGGCACTTGGGCGCAGACGGCTTTGCTTGTGCTTTCCATTGTGACGATTTTCATGGGTTCCATGCTGGCATATAAGGAAAAGCTGCTGAAAAAGCGGCTGGCGTATTCCACGGTTTCAAACGTATCGTATGTTGTGTTCGGGCTGATGCTGATGTGCCCTGCCGGATTTATGGGCGCGCTGCTGCAGGTGGTATTCCATGCGGTTGCAAAGAATATCCTCTTCCTTTGTGCAGGTGCGATTATCTATAAGACGCATAAGACCTACGTTTCCGAGCTGAAGGGCATTGGCAAGGAAATGCCGATTGTGATGTGGACGTTTGCGCTTGCGGCACTTTCGCTGATAGGGATTCCGCCCACAAGTGGCTTTGTGAGCAAATGGTATCTGGCACAGGGCGGCTTGCTGCCACAGGCGGGGATGCTTGGTCTGGTCGGCGTAGTGGTGCTGATGGTCAGCGCACTGCTGACGGCAGGCTATTTGATGAGTATTGTAGTGAATGGGTTCTTCCCCGGCAAGGATTTTGATTACGCATCCTTGCAGAAGAAGGAGCCGAATTATTTGATGACGGTACCTCTGGTGCTGCTGAGTATTGCTGTAGTCGGCTTTGGCATGATGCCTGCGCCTTTGATGCAGGCAATCCGCAGTATCAGCGGAATGATTTTCTAAGGGAAAGGGAGGAAACATTATGAACGCATTTGCGATATTGTTACCGGTGATCTTTCCGATCATTGCAGGTGCCTGCCTGCTGCCGGTAAAATTTAGTGACAGAAAGGCGCGCCAGAGGGTGGTTCTGCCGATTATCGTGCTGAATGCGATTTTTGCATTGTATGCCATCTTCTTTGCGGACAGCGGCGCGATTACGATTTTCCGCTTCAGCAACAGATTGTCTCTGGCACTGCATGTGGATGGCTTATCCAAGATTTTCGGTACGATGGTATCTCTGCTTTGGATTCCCACAACGATTTATGCCTTTGAATACATGACACATGAAGGACATGAAGACCGTTTCTTCTCCTTCTTTACCATGACATTCGGCGTAGTTATCGGGATTGCCTTTGCGGATAACTTCTTAACGATGTATCTGTTCTACGAATTTCTGACATTGGTGACATTGCCCATCGTGATGCACCAGTTCGATAATAAGGCGCGCCACGCCGGGAAAACCTACGTCCTTTATATGATGTTCGGTGCATCTCTGGCGTTTATCGGGTTCGTGTTTGTGCTGTTCTACGGCACAACGACAGATTTTGTTTACGGTGGTGTGCTGAATCCCGATTTGATTGCAGGCAATGAACAGATGCTGCGGTTGGTATTTGTGCTGGCGTTCTTCGGCTTTGGTGTAAAAGCGGCGGTATTCCCGTTTTATCGCTGGCTGCCGAAGGCATCCGTTGCCCCCACACCCGTTACGGCTCTGCTGCATGCCGTGGCAGTCGTAAAATCCGGTGTGTTTGCCATCATCCGTCTGACGTATTACGCCTTCGGTACGGAATTTCTGATTGGCACATGGGCGCAGTATGTGATGCTGATTGCAGCTTCGATTACGATTGTGTTCGGCTCGACCGTTGCACTGCGGACACCGCATATCAAAAGAAGATTTGCATATTCTACCATCTCCAATCTGTCCTATATCATTTTTGGCGTTGCCATTATGACACCGATAGGGCTTGCGGCAGGGATGCTACACATGATTTATCATGCGGTAATCAAAATTACACTGTTCTTTACTGCCGGTGCGATTTTATATAAAACCCACAGAGAATATCTCTACGAGGTGGAGGGCTTCGGCAAGCTGATGCCGATTACCTTTGCAACAATGGCAATTACGGGGATTGGTCTGGTTGGCGTGCCGCCCTTTGCAGGCTTCCACAGCAAATGGGCATTGGCAACTGCGGCAACCGCAAGCGGCAACCCGGTTACCTATATCGGCGTGGTTGCGCTGATTTTGTCTGCACTGCTGACGGCATTGTATATCTTCTCCATCATCATTCGGGCATATTTCCCGCGGGAGAAGGAATACCCTGCAGGCTATTACGATCATGTATCCGATCCGAATAAATATATGACAGTGCCTTTGATTGTTCTGGCAGCTGTTTCGATTCTGATGGGTCTGATGCCTGCGACACTGCTGGGCATTATGAATGATGCGATTATGGGCATACTGTAAAGGAGGGGAGAAAGCATGGAAACTATGACAACAAGCATAATTTTACCGTTTCTGGTGTTCTTTCCTTTTCTGGGTGCGGTAATCAGCTACATCATCGGGCGCAGCAATAAGGGCGCAAGGGATATCTGGTGCTGGATTTTATCTGCGGTGATTTTCATTGCGAGCCTGACGCTGATTGGGAAGGAAACAGTTTATAGCCTGCGCGGCTTCTGCGGCTTGGGTCTGAGCTTTGCGGCGGATGGCTTCGGCGTGATTCTTGCCGTGCTGACGGGCGCAATCTGGCTGATTACAACCATCTTTTCCAAGGAATACATGGCGGCTGAACGGAACAGAAATCGGTATTATTTCTTTGTGTTCCTGACATTGGGCGCAACGATGGGAATTTTCCTTTCCGCCGATTTGTTTACGACATTTATTTTCTTTGAAATTATGTCCTTTACCTCTTTTGTGCTGGTTATGCATGATGAGGAGGACTTTACGGTTCGCTCCGCAAAAACCTACCTTGCGGTAGCGGTGATTGGCGGTCTGGTGACACTGATGGGTCTGTTTATGATGTATCAGAAGGCAGGCACGCTGAACATGGCAGAGCTGACCGCGTTTATGCAGAGCAGGGAAAACCCTGCGGAGTTCTATGCCATCGGCGTATTGATTCTGTTTGGCTTTGCGGCGAAGGCTGGGCTGTTTCCGCTGCATATCTGGCTGCCGAATGCGTATACCGTTGCACCGGCACCCTCCAGTGCGCTGCTCAGCTGTCTGCTGACAAAAACAGGCGTATTCGGTACGATTATCGTCAGCTGCAAGCTTTTCCTGCATGATGCGGCTTGGGGGCAGTTTATTCTTATTCTGGGCATTATCACAATGGTGCTTGGCGCGGTTCTGGCGGTATTCTCCGTCAATCTGAAACGCACATTAGCTTGCTCCTCCATGTCCCAGATTGGCTTTATCATCATCGCCATCGGGATGCAGGGACTTCTGGGCGAGCATAACGCCTTGGCGGCAAGCGGCACACTGCTGCACTTCCTGAATCACTCTCTGTTCAAGCTGCTGCTGTTCCTTGGTGCAGGTGTGATTTTCATGAACCTGAGAGAATTAAATCTGAATAAGATTCGTGGCTACGGTAAGGATAAGCCGCTACTGAAGCTGATTTTCCTGATGCCGATTCTGGGTATCGGCGGTATCCCTCTGTGGAACGGTTATATCTCCAAAACGCTGATTCACGAGAGCATGGTGGAATATATCGAGGTGCTGAAGGAAGCAGGGCAGTCCATCGCGTTTATGAAGGGCGCGGAAATTCTGTTCCTGTTCTCCGGTGGGCTGACACTGGCCTATATGACGAAGATTTTCGTATGTATCTTCCTTGAGGATAACCCCTACGGCACACCGAAGCCTGTCAAAAATGGGCCTTATATCAGCAGGCTGATGGCAGTCATTCTGGGCGCGATTGCAATTTGCCTGCCGATTCTGGGTATCTTCCCTCACCAGACACAGGATGCTCTGGCGGCAATGGGCGCACATTTCATGAATGCACATACCCCTGCGCATGCCGTGCATTATTTCGCATGGGTAAACCTCAAGGGTGCGGTGATTTCCATCTGTGTGGGCATTGTGGTGTATTTCCTGTTCATCCGCAAGGTGCTGATGCAGAAGGATGCAAACGGCAATCTGGTTTATGTGGATCGCTGGCCGGAATGGTGCAATCTGGAGGATAAGGTATATCGCCCGATTCTGCTGACCGTTCTGCCTTATGTGGGTGGCTTCTTCGCCCGTATCGCAGGAAATCTGATGGATGATATCATTGCATTGCTGCGTATCTTTATCTTCAATAATGATAATGGACGCATTGTTCCGCCGGAGGATAAATATTTCTCTGCTTATACGGATTATGAAAATGACCATCAGGTATACCGCGAAGGCTTCGCGCAGAGTATTCTGCTGATTGGTCTGGGTCTGACGATTGCGGTAATCTATATCATTGTTTAACGGAAAAATTTTGAAAAGTCCCTATTAGGGGTGTTCCGATAAGAAAGCATGAAGAAAATGCAATAGCTGTAGCTTTCAGCATTTCAGAATACAAGGCTTCTTATCCGGGCGCACCTTTTATGGGGACTTTTTTAATGTGAAAAAAGAAGGGTATAGCTGCTTCATCTTTGTCCATACTAAGGAAAAAGAAGGAGAGGGAAAGCTATGGATTTTAAACAGAGCGAAACAAAGAAAAACCTTATGCGTGCCTTTGCAGGGGAAAGTCAGGCGAGAAACCGTTATATCTTCGCTGCGGCGCAGGCGAAAAAACAGAAAATGCAGGTGGTGGAATTTGTATTCAGGTTTACTGCCAAGCAGGAGGAGGCGCATGCAGCGGTTTTTTATCAGCATTTGAAGGAGCTTTCGGGGGAAACGGTTCACATTGACGGCGGCTATCCCGTGGATATTTACGAATCCGTTTCGGAGCTTTTGCGTGCGGCAGAGCATAACGAATATGAAGAATTTGACCCGGTATATCAGGCGTTTGGGGATAAGGCGCTGGAGGAGGGCTTTCCGCAGGTGGCAGCATCCTTTCATCAGATTGCAGGCATTGAAAAAACACATGGAGACCGTTTTGGACAGCTTGCGGATTTATTGGAGGAAAATAAATTATTCATCAATTCTGTGGAATGTAAATGGATGTGCTTAAATTGCGGCTTTATTTTTGAAGGGAAGGAGGCTCCGCAGGAATGTCCTGTTTGTCAGCATGACAGGGGCTTTTTCATTCGATTGGAGCTGGCACCCTATACGGCAAAGGCATAAAAAAGGGGATAAGGCAAAGTTACCTTATCCCATACATAGCCTTTAAAAGGGCGCATTGTTCCAATGCTTTCCGTTGATGGTGGCATGCTCATCCTCTTCTAAGGGGATGACAATGCACTTTTTACCATTGATAAATTCCGTCTGGATGTCAGGCAGCTTTTCCGCAGAAACCTGCAAAATGACCTCTTTTTCAGGGAGTGCTTCCTTTTCCTCCAATTTTTGCTTCAGGCTTTCTACCTCTAATGCCAGCACATTCGCTTTTTTCGCGGCAGCGTGCGTTTGCAATGCCTTGCTGTCAATCAGATTTTCCGCAAGGGGAGGGGTATCGCCGAAGGTTTCCTCACAAATTTCCTCCACCTTGGAAATGACTTCCTCGGAAAGACCTTTTTCTGCCATAGCCTCCCGAATGGCAGGTGGTGTTAGGAGAACAGGCTCGTTTTCAAACACATTTTTGTGTTCCTCCACCATATCATTCAAATCCTGCTGAATATCCAGAATGACGGTTTTCGCATCCTCCACCTCCTCGGAAATAACATCCTTTAAAATGCCATGGAAGGTCTTTTTTTCCTCGGCGGCGGTGCGCTTTGCTTCACAGCCCAAAACCTCCTGCATGAACGCAGGCTGCGCCTTTTTGGCATCCTTCACATAATAGCCCATGGCATTAACATCGCTGCTGCGGTCGGAAAAGGCAGGAAAGAGAAACCCTGTTTCGGGGACGGAAACCACCCAATCACGAATACGAGGCGCGATGATGTTTTTATCCTTATGATAGCCTAAGCCTGCCTTTGTCAGCTCGACAGGGCAGATGGCACATAGGACATATTCATAAACCTCTTCGGATTCGTCCAGCTTATTGTTATCGGTCGTTTTCGTGATAACATCATAGGCATCATGGAACAGGAGAATCAGATAATTCCCTGCAAAATCATATTCGCGAATGATGCGCTCATAAAGCAAATCCAACAGCCCATCCTGCTTCAAAGCACTGTCGCGCAGGGCAAGGAAGAACTTCTGCGCTTCTTCTCCTGCTTCATCCCTGCGGAAGGAAAGCTCTAAAAGATTGTTGCCGATTGTGCCGGAAAGAGCCTTTTTTGCAATTTCCAGATATTTATAAAATTCATCCTCCTCCAGATTGAGAAAGGTTTCGTCGATATGTAAGAGAATATTTTTTTGGTTGTCCACATAACAGCCGCGCAATTTCGTAAAGGTGCAGGCATCTTTTTTGAAGCGGCGCTTTAATTCCAAAATGTCTTTTTTCTGCATGGGTTGCTCCCTTCTTTCGTTTTGATTTCAAAAGCTATTATAAATACTTTTTTCGGGGAAAGCAAATTTTTAAATTAAGAAAAATTTCCCTTGCAATCTCGGAAAAGGTATGCTATTATATTTAAGCAGTTTATTTCTGCGGCTGTGGCGGAACTGGCAGACGCATCAGACTCAAAATCTGACGCTGGTGACAGCGTGTGGGTTCGAGTCCCACCAGCCGCACTTTTTAGAACCTTGTTTGCTTCAAGGTTCTTTTTTTATGCTCTCATTTTATCTTAATCGTTCTTTAAGGAAAAACATGGATTATTCACCTGACGTTCATACTTCGTTCAAATTCAAACAGTATAATAACGGCATAAGATAAAACAAAGCCATAAAAGATATGGAGGGATAGAGCATGTACGAATATGATGAGTACAATCCGAAAAAGAAAGATGAATATGAAGAAACAGAGCAGGAATCCATTGACTATTCCGCAGACGGCATGGAAGACGAACCCCATGTAGACGGAGAATCCATAGAGATGGAGGCAGAGGTGATTTCCGGCGAGGAATATACAGAGGAAATTTCCGGTGAGCAATTTTCCGAGGAGGAGGGCTTTTCTGAACAGGAAGACGTTTCAGAGACCGTTGCTGAGGAAGGCGCAGAGCAAGCAGAAGCCTTTGCGGAAGAAACCGCAGAAGCAGAGCAGGAATATACAGGCCCCTGCGTCAGAGAATATCATTATGAGGAAAAGGTGAAAAAGCCGAAAAGAAAGCAGGGCGGAAACGGCTGGAAGAAATTCATTGCAGCCTGTCTGGTTTGCAGCATCGCAGGCGGCTCTGCGATTGGGGTCAGCTACAGCGCGGCACAGAGTCATTTCGGAAAGGAAACCGGTGCAAAGACCGCATCCACAAGCAATACGGAAAGTGTATCCTATCTGACGAACGGGCTTTCCACTGTGGATATCGTGAAGAAGGTAAAGCCCTCTGTTGTCAGCGTTTCCACTACCACAACAGGCGTGACACAGTATATGGGGCATTTCACTGTACCATACGAAGCAGAGGGCGCAGGCAGCGGCGTGATCTTCTATTCGGATGATGATAAGATTGCCATTGCGACAAATAACCATGTCATCGAGGGTGCAAATTCCATTTATGTGACGCTGGACGGCGATAAGAGCGTACCGGCGAAGGTAGTCGGTACAAAGAGTGAATCCGACCTGGCGGTGCTTTCTGTTTCTTGGTCTGATTTGAAAAAGGCAGGCGTGGAAAAGGTAACAACCGCAACCTTCGGCGATTCGGATGACCTTGAGGTCGGCGAATGTGTCATTGCCATCGGCAACGCCATGGGCATGGGGCTTTCCGCAACGGACGGCATTGTCAGCATGAAGGAGCAGACCATTAACGTAGACGGCAATTCCCTGACTGTTTTGCAGACCAGCGCGGCAATCAACAGCGGCAACAGCGGCGGCGCACTGGTAAACAGCAAGGGCGAGGTCATCGGTATCAATACGGCAAAATATAATTCCTCTATGGCGGAGGGCATGGGCTATGCCATCCCCAGCAATCAGATTAAGCCAACCGTAGAAAGCCTGCTGGAAACAGGCACACAGCCGCAGCCCTATATCGGCATTACCGGTACAAACGCATCTCTGTATAACCTTGAGGTCGGCGCACTGGTGCTTGAGGTAAAGGACAACAGCCCTGCGGCAGCGGCAGGTCTGAAATCCGGCGACATTATCACACAGTTCAATGGCAAGACCATTAAGGATATGGACAGCCTGCTGAACGCAATGGACAGCTCGGATATCGGCAAAAAGGTTGACCTGACGGTTGTGAGAGATAACAAGGATAAAATCAAGCTGCAGCTTACCGTTGCAGATAAAAACAGCTAAAGCAATTCCTACAGATAAAAATTAAGAAAAATGCGGTTGAAATGCCGATTCACATACATTCACATAGATTCTTTCTATCAACGACCGAAAAAATCGAATGAGATAGATAAACTTGCATCAGAAAAACTCCTATTGCAGACAGTGTAGACAGCTTGCAGTAGGAGTTTTTTTGTGGGGGGATATTTTTATTTGCCTGTCATGACTTTTTCGGCAAACTCCGTCACAACAATGGAATCATAAGGGATTTCCTGCGAAAGCTCCTTTCCTTCCATCATGATTTTCTGGATGAGGACAAAGCCTTCGGGGGAAACGGTCGGGTCGGTTTTCCAGGTATCCTGTTTCTGATAGCGCTCCACGATGGTGGTGAGGGTATCAAGGTCGGTTTCGGCAAACTGCGGCTGAATTACCTTTGCAATTTCTGCGGCAGAATGGCTTTCTACCCATTGCTGCCCTTTATAAATGGCACGGGTGAAGGCTTCGACGACATCGGGATGTGCCTGTAGGAAAGCATCCTGTGCCATATAAACGGTGTAAGGCACATAGCCGCTTGCTTCACCCAGAGATGCCACAATATGCCCCTTGCCGCTCTGCTCAAGCGTGGTTGCGGCAGGCTCAAATTCTACGGTATAATCGCCGACCTCTCCCAGAAATGCGCCTGCGGTGGAGGTGAAATCAATGTTGTTGATGATTTCCATATCCTTACCGATAGTCATGCCGTTTTCCTTGATGACATATTCCAGAACCATTTCCGGCATGCCGCCCAATCTGCCGCCGATGACGGATTTTCCTTCCAAATCAGACCATTGGAAATCGGGCTCATCCTCTCTGGAAACAAGAAAATTCCCTGCGCGCTGGGTCAGCTGGGCGAAGGTTTTGGGGTAATCTGCCTTCCCTTCGGCATAGACATACAGACCTGCCTCTGTGCCAAGCAGGGCAATATCCGCGGAATCGGAAAGCAGGGCGGTCATGGATTTATCCGCACCATTGCCGACCGCAACGCTCACATCTAAGCCCTCCTCCTCGAAAAAGCCCAATTCCTGTGCGACATACTGCGGCGCATAAAAAACAGAATGGACGACCTCATTCAGACGGACGGGGGTCAGCGTTTCCTCTGCCGTTTCTGTGCCGCAGCCAACTCCTGCGGACAGGCAGAGCGCCCCCGATAAAGCCAAGCAAAGTTTCTTTTTCATAGCCGTTCCTCCTAAGAGACTGATTCTGATTTATGATATGCCATATCTCGGAAAAAGGTGTGCTGTATTTTTTTTCGCGTCAGATATATTTTTTCTCAATTTTGTAGTATAATTATTTTTAATATGGAAAATTAGGCTTATATCGCCTTGTATATAAATTTTGTGATGACAGGAGGCTATTTTCATGGCTGAAAAAATCATGCTGATTGACGGCAACAGTATTGTGAACCGTGCATTTTACGGCGTTCCGCTGCTGACCAACGGAGAAGGTCGCTATACCAACGGGGTATATGGATTTCTGAATATTTTATTTAAGCTTCTGGATGAGGAGCAGCCCGATTATCTGGCGGTGGCGTTTGATTTGCATGCGCCCACCTTCCGCCACAGAACCTTTGACGGCTACAAGGGAACCAGAAAGGGTATGCCGGAGGAGCTGCGCGAACAAATGCCCCTTTTGAAGGAGGTGCTGCAGGCCATGCACATCCCTATTTTCGAGCAGGAGGGCTTTGAGGCGGACGATATTCTGGGGACGCTTTCCGCTCTGGCGGAGAAAAACGGCATTGTGCCTGTTGTGGTTTCGGGGGACAGAGACCTTTTGCAGCTGGCAGGGGAAACCCTCAAGGTGCGGATTCCCAAAACGAAGGGCGGACGCACGGAAACAGAGGATTATTACGCGGCGGATGTGCAGGCGAAATATGGCGTGACACCTGCCGAATTTATTGATATGAAGGCGCTGATGGGGGATGCGTCCGATAATATCCCCGGCGTGCCCGGCATTGGCGAAAAAACCGCGGCGAAGATTATCACGCAGTATCACGATATTGAAACGGCGATTGCCCATGCGGCGGAAATCAAACCGAAAAAGGCATCCGAAAACCTTGCGGCGTATCAGGAGCAGGCAAGATTGAGTAAATTTCTGGCGACGATTGTGCGGGATATGCCTTTAGAATGGGATAAGGAGACCCTGAAAATCGGCGATATGTTTAACCAGACGGCATACGAATTGGTAAAACGTCTGGAATTTAAGAGCATGTTCAGCCGCTTTGAGGGGAGTGCTTCCGCACCCAAGCAGGCAGAGCAGACCTATCGCTTTGTTGCGGATAGGGAAGGTGCGAAGGAGGTGCTTGCCGCGCTCAAAAAGGGCGAGGTCGGGTATGCCTTTGTTTACGAAAACGAGGAGGGACAGGGGCTTGCGCTCTATCAGGAGCAGCTTGGGGGTGTCTGGATGGAAGCATCCATGGCATTTTTGATGCAGGAGCTTCTGGAGATATTTCAGCCGTTTTTTGCGGACAGCGCATACCGTAAAATCGGGCATGATGTGAAGAAGGATATTCGTTTTCTGCGCAGCTATGGCTATGACGGCTTTACGGCGGAATTTGATACCGCTATCGGGGCGTATATCCTCAATGCGACGGGCAGCTCCTACGAATATGACGATATTGCGGCAGCCTTTCTGAATGAAACCTATCCTTCGCAGGAGGAGGTTTTCGGGAAGGGCAGAACGAAAAAGGCCTTTGCCGCGTTGCCCGAAGCAGAACGCACCGCCTATGGCGCAAGGCAGGCGGAGATTTTCTTCCGCGCGAGAAAAGTGATGGAGGAGCGGCTTGCGGAAAATGAGCAGAAAAGCCTGTTTTATGATATGGAAATGCCGCTGATTTACGTTCTGGCGGATATGGAAAAATACGGCATCAAGGTGGATAAGGCGGCGCTTTTGGCGTATCAAAAGCGTCTGGGCGAAAGTCTGGACGGCATGGAAGAAGAAATTTACACATTGGCAGGGGAAAAATTCAACATCAATTCCCCGAAGCAGTTAGGCGTGATTTTATTTGAAAAGCTGGGGCTGAAGGGTGGCAAAAAGACCAAAACGGGCTATTCCACCGCGGCGGATGTGCTGGAAAAGCTGCGGACGGCGCATCCCATTGTGGAGCGGATTCTGCACTACAGACAGCTGGCGAAGCTGAAAAGTACCTATGCGGACGGACTTCTGGCGGTGATGGATGCCGAAACGGAGAAGATTTATTCTACCTTCAACCAGACCATTACGGCAACGGGACGGATTTCCTCAACAGAGCCGAATTTGCAGAATATTCCTGTCCGTCTGGAGCTGGGCAGAGAGCTTCGGAAAATTTTCATTCCCGAAAGTGCGGAATTCTGCTTTCTGGATGCCGATTATTCGCAGATTGAGCTGCGCGTACTGGCGCATATCTCCGGGGATGAAAGCCTGATTGCAGCGTTCAAAAGCAATCAGGATATTCACCGCATGACGGCTTCGCAGGTGTTCCATGTGCCGTTTGACGAGGTGACACCATTGCAGAGAAGCAATGCCAAGGCGGTTAATTTCGGCATTATCTACGGCAAGGGCGCGTTTAGCTTGGGGCAGGATTTAGGCATCAGCCGCAAGGAGGCGGAGGAGTACATCAACGCTTACTTCGCGAGATATCCCAAAATCAAGACCTTTATGGAGGATACGATTAAAAACGGGACGAAAAACGGCTATGTCTCTACGCTCTGGAACCGCCGCAGAAATATGCCCGAATTGCAGAGCAGCAATTTCATGCAGAGGGCGGCAGGTGAACGTGCGGCAATGAATATGCCTATTCAGGGCACTGCTGCGGATATTATTAAGCTTGCCATGATAAAGGTGCATCGTGCCTTGCAGGAGGGCGGCTATCGTTCTCGTCTGATTTTGCAGGTACACGATGAGCTGCTGATTGAAGCATATAAAGAAGAAAAGGAGGCTGTCGCAAAAATCCTGAAGGAAAACATGGAGCATGCGGCGGATTTACTGGTTCCCTTGGATGTGGATGTGCATGAGGGCGCATCGTGGTTCGAGGCGAAATAAAAAAGAGGGGAAACGAAATGAAGGTAATCGGTTTGACAGGCGGCACGGGCAGCGGTAAAAGCGTTGTCAGCAAAAGCCTTGCGGCGGCAGGCGCAGTGGTGATTGATGCGGATAAAATTGCGCATGAAATCATTTTAAAAGGCGAGCCTGCATATCAGGAAATTGTGAAGTATTACGGAACGGGAATTTTGGATGCAAAAGGAAACATCATCCGCAGAAGGCTAGGGGAAATTGTCTTCCATGATGCCGAAAAGCTGGCATTTTTGAACCAATGCACCCATAAATATATCTGTGCGGAGGTGGACAGACAGATTGCCAAGGCAGAGAAGGAAAACACCGCCAGGGCAGTGATTCTGGATGCACCGCTCCTGCTTGAGGCAGGGCTGGAAAACCGCTGTGATACGGTCTGGGTGGTCTATGCCGATCCGGAGGTGCGCGCAAAACGTGTGATGGCACGCGATGGTGTCAGCTATGACCTTGCCAAGGCGCGCATTGCCAACCAGAAAAGCTGGGAGGAATATAAGGAGTCGGCATCGGTTGTGATTGACAACAGCAAAGAGCTTGCCTATTTACAGGGGCAGTTGGATGAAATTTTAAAAACAATATAAAAAGGAAGCAAGGAACAATGATTCGATGTATCAGGAAATTGTTTACGCTGGCGGTGGTTCTGGTGCTGCTGGCGGCGTTTGGCTATAGTGTGGTTTTGCCGCGTGTGCTGCCTTTGCAGTATCGGGATATTGTGGAGCAGTATGCGGCGGAATATGGCTTGGAGGAGGCCTTTGTGTATGGTGTAATTTTCTGCGAAAGCCATTTCGAGCCGGATGTCATATCCTCTGCGGATGCCATTGGGCTGATGCAGGTGACGGAGGAAACGGGAAAATGGGCAGCGGCACAGATGGGACTTGACCCCGCAGCCATTGACCTGACCGATCCGGATACGAATATCCATATCGGCTGCTGGTATTTAAGCTGGCTGACAGAAAAATTCGGCGGTGTTTCGGAAACGGTTCTGGCAGGCTATAACGCAGGGCATGGCAGCGTGGCGCGGTGGCTTGCGGATGAGGAAATGAGCTGGGACGGCATTACGCTGGATGAAATTCCATACGAGGAAACGAAAAGCTATGTGAAACGGGTGAAGCTGGCGGAGCAGGCATATCGGCTGCGGCTGCGCCTGCAAGCGTATCTGGAGGAAACTCCGCTTGGTGTGTATGCAGACA
The DNA here is from genome assembly GCF_018785345.1 of Clostridium sp. MCC345. Classification (NCBI taxonomy): domain Bacteria; kingdom Bacillati; phylum Bacillota; class Clostridia; order Eubacteriales; family Clostridiaceae; genus Clostridium; species Clostridium sp. MCC345. Next base: position 114,801 of record NZ_WQPP01000017.1, on the reverse strand, counting down.
GAACTGCGGATTTGGAAGGAAATGAAGAATGATGAAAAAAAGGATTTTTCTCCTTTTGCTGATTTTCTGCCTTGGGCTTGGCGGCTGTGGCAAGAAGGAGGAGCAAACGAAGAAGAAAACGACGGCAACAGAGGAAACAGGCATTGCATCCAAAGACGCAATGCTGACGCTTTCCATGCGGATTCCGGAAACGCTGAATCCGTTGCTGAACAGAGAAGAAACGGTTGATCGTATCCTCAAGCTGCTGTTTCTGCCGCTGGTTGATTTTGACGAAAGCGGCAAGGCATGCCCTGCCGTGGCGCAGAATTGGGAATTTTCGGCGGATGGCAGAAGCCTTTCCATGAATCTGAACAGCAATATCAGATGGCAGGATGGAACGGCACTGACGGCAGATGATGTGGTCTATTCCGTCAATACCCTGCGAAATGCCCCGGAGGATGCGGTGTATAAGCAGGTGATGAACTATGTGAGCGGCTGCAGCAAAACGGGAACGAATTCCGTTGTGATTACCTTCCGCGACAGCTTCAGCTCAAATATTGATGCGCTGCGATTCCCGATTATTCCTGCCGGCTATTACAGCGGACAGAGCGATACGAATACGAAGCCTGTCGGGGATGGCCCGTATGAAATGGAATCCTATCAGCAGGCATCGGAAATGAAGCTGAAGGCAAGTGCGTCCTATTATGGGAGTACGCCGCAGATTTCCGAAATTCGCGTGAAGATGACTGCCGGAGAGGAAACGGATATCAACGCGTTTGAGCAGGGCATGACAGATGTGCTTGTGACAAACGCTATGGATGCAGGCAAATATGCAGACGAAAGCGTTTCGGGGATGCATCAGTTTACCTCAAATCAGTATGATTTTATCGGCTTCAACTTCCGCAAGGAGCTTTGGAAGGATAAATCTGTCAGACAGGCGGTTGCGTATGCGGTGCCGCGGGATAATCTTAAGGAAAGCGTGTATCTGAATTATGCCGCTATGACGAATACGCCCATCAACCCGAAAAGCTGGCTTTACGAGGAAAACGTGGCGACGTATGAATATAATCCAACAATGGCGACAACCTTCCTGAAAAACAGCGGCTGGACGGATGCGGATAAGGATGGCAAGCTGGAAAAGGAAATCAGCGGCATAAGGCAGAGCCTGCGCGCGACCATTCTGGTAAATCAGGAAAACACGGGGCGGGTACAGATTGCCTCGAAGCTGAAGGAGGAGCTGACGGCGATCGGTTTTGAGGTGACACTGGACAAGGTGGACTTTGAAACCTATCAGCAGAGCTTGGAGAGCGGACAGTTTGACCTTGTGGTGGGCGGCTGGAAATGCTCAGAGGTGACGGATTTAACACCATTTTTCGGCACGGGCGGCAGCCTAAATTATATCGGCTACAGCGATGCGGATATGGATACCCTGCTGACGGCGGCAAGGACGGCAGTCGGCGAAGGGCAGACGCTTCTGGCTTATAGCAGCTTGCAGAAAAAGCTTGCCGAGGAGCTGCCTTATATCAGCATTGCCTACCGCAATCAGGCGGTTTTTGCATCTAAAAATATCGGAGGAGAAGTACATCCTGTGGAAAGCAATGTGTTCCGTGGGATTGAAGCGTGGACGTATCAGAAGGGGGAATAAGGATGTCTGAAATCAGAACAAATCCTTTTACGGGCGAGATGTCACTTTATGCGGAGAACAGAAGAAATCGCCCCTATGAATTTGTCCATAATACAGAAAGAAAACATGCAAACAGCGAGAAATGCCCCTTCTGCGGCGGACATGAGGCATGGACACCGGATGCCATTTATCAGGATGGCCCTAACGGGGCATGGCAGATGCGCGTGTTTCCGAATAAATTTCCGACTGTCCGAGAGGATTGTACGGATGCGGCAGAGGAGCCGTTTTATACCCAGACCGCAGGAAGGGGAAGGCACGAGATTCTGGTGGATACGCCTGACCATGATGCTACGATTGATACCTTCGATGCGGCGCATATCGCAAGCATTTTGCAGGTATTACAGGATAGACTGCATTTTTTCCGCAATCGTGCAGATACGCAGTATGTGCAGATTTTCAAAAACTGCGGGCCCTCCGCAGGGATGAGCATGCACCATTCGCATTGGCAGGTGGTGGGGCTGCCTGTTGTGCCGAAGCGTGCGGCAACCATGGCGGAGGCTATGCGCAGAGAGGACTGCCTGTTCTGCAAAATGCTTGCCTACGAAAAGGAAACGAACAGGCGTATTGTGGCGGAAACAGAGCATTTTCTTGCGCTTACGCCCTACGCCGGACGCTTTGCCTATGAGCTCTGGCTTGCCCCGAAGGCACATCAGCGTGATTTTGGCGAAATGAGCGCGGAAGAACGGCAGGAGCTTGCGGCACTTTTGCGGAAGATGCTTGGAAGGGTAACGGGGATTCGTGAGGATATTGGCTATAACATTTGCGTGATGGATGGCCCGAGAGATACGGATTTCCATTGGCATATTGAGATTTTGCCAAGAATCGGCGGCTTTGCCGGGTTTGAATTTGCGACCGATTGCTATATCTGCATGGTCAGCCCCGAAAATGCCGCGGTGTATTATCGGAAAGAGGAAGCAGAATAAAAAATAGAAAATGAAAAAGGGCGTTTCTCAAAGAAAGAGAAGCGACCTTTTTGGTTAGAGTGATTTTTGTTACAGCAATTCCTTGTAATCGCGGAAGGAGCAGTCTGCCAGTGCGGTGATTTTATCCACATCCGTCTGTCCGCGAAAGTCCTCATCCAGAACGGCATATACCCGGAAGCCTGCCGCCTTTGCGCCTCTTACTGCATAGAGCGCATCCTCGAATACGGCAGTTTCCTCCAATGTGCCACCCATTTTTTCCATGGCGGTCAGAAATGCCTTACCATCCTCCTTGTAAACCCCCAGCTCTGTGCAGGTCAGGATGCAGTCGAAATATTTGCGGATATCCAGACGGTCTAACGCAGGCTGGATATACCCTGCTTCGGATGCTGTGAGGATGCACATCTTCACACCCTTTTTTGCCATTGCCTCCAGATATTCCTTCGCGGAGGGACGCAGGGGAATAGTGTATTTATATGCATCTGTTACATAGGATGTAATTTCATCCACAATCTGCTGTGCGTCAAACGGAACGCCTAAATCATTCCTGAAATATTCCGCCGTCTGGTAAAGCGTCAGTGTTTTTACAACATCATGGATATCCTCCGGCACTGCAAAGCCGTGTTTTTCCAGAAAGGCTGCGCCGGTGCCGTGCCATGTGGGCATGGAATCAATAAGAGTGCCGTCTAAATCAAAAATAATATACTTCATGTCTAAAATTCCTTTTCTTATCTGTATTTGTCGATTTTTTTCGTTGGTGGTCAATGCGCCTGCAAAAATTTTAGCATTTTTCATGGAAATTGACAAGAGCGAGATGGGCGGCGAAAAATGGCGATTCTGATTTATTCCCTTCGGAAATATATTGTTAGAAAAAACAACGCGGAGGGAAATTCGTATGAAGGCTTGGAAACGGATACATATCACAAAAAAACGGGCGGCATGCGGCGTGCTGGGGCTTTTGCTGCTTGCGGCAGCGTATATGGGCGTGCCAAGGGCGGCGGAGAAGGTTTTTGCCGTTGCAGAGGGGGAAAGAAGGCTGCCGATTTATTGCGTGCAGACGGAGAAGCCACAGGTTTCCGTCAGCTTCGATGCGGCTTGGGGAGCCGATGATACGGATGAGCTGCTGCGGATTCTGAAGGAAAATGGCGTAAAGGCAACATTTTTTCTTTGCGGCTATTGGGTGGAAAAATATCCGGAGGAGGTGAAGAAAATCGCCGCGGAAGGGCACGATTTGGGCAACCATTCCGCTACACATCCGCACATGAGTCGGATTTCCTCCGAGGAAATTGCGCAGGAATTGCAGAAGTGTCATGAAAATGTGAAGAAGCTTACGGGAGTGGAGATGGAACTGTTTCGCCCACCCTTTGGGGAATATGATAACCATGTGATTGAAACAGCGGAGCAGAATGGGTATTATACCATTCAGTGGGATGTGGATAGTCTGGATTGGAAGGAACAGGGAGCGGAGGCGGAAATCAGGCAGGTGTTGGAGCATAAGCACCTGGGCAATGGTTCCATCATTCTGTTCCACAATGATGCGAAATACACCCCTAAGGTATTGGACACGATTCTCAAGGGAATCAAGGAAAAGGGGTTTGAGATTGTGCCGATTTCCCAGTTAATTCATCGGGAGAATTTCGAGATGGATCATGAGGGACGGCAGATTCCGAAAGGTAAAGATGTATAAAATCAGTCTGAATACGAGAGAAGTTATAAACAACAGGCGTATTCCGATACTGTATTTTTAGGCAATCAGGGGTGCAATGTTCGATTTCGAACACTGCACCCCTTGTTTGTCCATTGTTCTCTTTGGACTTTTTTTATAAGATAAAAATGATGAAACAATAATTCGTCCACACCTAATGCCGAGGTTTGGATGGATGGCTATGTTGGAGTGTTTCTCTGAAATGAAAACATCAGAGGGAAGCCCGGAGGTTTGGTCGGTACCAATGGGGCGGCATTCTTCCGACAGCAATTTGCTGCGGATAAAATCACCTGAGGACAGAGCGGAAAGAAAGGAAGAAAGACTATGAACGTTGCAAATACCATCAAAAAATTGGGTCTGGAACAGGCGTTTGATTACCTGTATAAAGACCCGGAAAACAACCTGCTGAAGCTAATGAATTGGGCGGACAAATTTTCCGATGGGGAATTTGTATCCCAACGTAAGGCAATTCGGGAAGCAATAGAAAATCCTGCGCACCCTTACCATGACTATATCCTGCATATCATCCATGATATCGACCCGGAGGTCATGAAAACGTTAGCTGTTAATTTCTTCATCAATGCCAGCTTAATCGGCTGGTCGAAGCAGGAAGGAAACCGAGCAAAGTATAACTGTAATGTTCCCTGGGCGATTCTTTTGGACCCTACATCTGCCTGCAATCTGCACTGCACCGGATGTTGGGCTGCCGAGTATGGCAATAAGCTGAATCTTACCTTTGATGAGATTGACAGCATTATTCAGCAAGGCAAGAAATTGGGTGTCTATATGTATATCTATACCGGCGGTGAGCCGCTGACGAGAAAGAATGATCTGATTCGGCTGTGCGAAAAGCATAATGATTGTGTATTCCTTTGCTTTACGAATGCGACATTGATTGATGAAAAGTTTGCCGATGAAATGCTGCGCGTGAAGAACTTTATTCCTGCCATTTCTTTGGAGGGGGACGAGGTTTCCACGGACAGCCGCCGCGGACAAGGAACCTATCAGAAGGTCGTTCGGGCAATGAAGTTGCTGCATGAGAAAAAGCTGCCCTACGGCATTTCCTCTTGTTATACCAGCGTGAATTACGAGAAGATTACATCGGATACATACTATAACAGTCTGATTGACATGGGTGCTTATTTCATCTGGTACTTCCATTATATGCCGGTTGGCAATGATGCTGCGCCTGAACTGCTGCCAAATCCCAAGCAGCGTGAAACCGTTTATCACCGTATTCGCCATCTGCGTGCCACGAAGCCTTTGTTCGCCATGGACTTTCAAAATGATGCGGAATATGTGGGCGGATGTATTGCCGGAGGCAAGCGGTATCTGCATATCAATGCAAACGGGGATGTAGATCCTTGCGTGTTCGTGCATTATTCCAACGCTAACATTCGGGAATGTACGCTGTTAGAGGCACTGCAAAGCCCGATTTTTATGGCATATCATGATAATATGCCTTTTAATGATAATATGCTCCAACCTTGCCCTATGCTGGAAAACCCGGAACGCCTGCGGAAAATGGTTGCGGAAACCGGCGCACATTCCACCGATCCGCAATCTCCGGAAACGGCGGATCATCTGTGTGGGAAGTGTGATTCCTATGCGAAGTGCTGGGCACCGGAGGCTGAACGGCTCTGGAGGGCTGAACAGGAAGAAAAAAAGCACATATAAAGGATGAGCGCCGCAGGAGACTGCGGCGCTTGCTTATTCTTTTATAGCCGACTTAACGGCAGTCTGCCCGATGGATTTTTGTAGAGCGCGAGTTTCTACGCCCTCCATTAAGGAGCAGATTCGTTCGATATCCGTTTCCAGATCATACTGCATTTCGGCATCCAGCCAATCCAGTAAATAGCCGACTACGATACACTTATAATGGTGATTCAGGATTTCGGCATCCCTTGCGGGAATGGAAATCGTTTTGGAAATACTGGCAAAATATGCATTGACCGCGTACTGTGTCAGTCGGTTGATATAAAACAGAAAGGTTTCCAAGGGGACTGCGCGGTATACATGAAGGATTGCTTGCTTATGTGCCTCCCCATATTGCAGAACAGGCTTAATGCAGTCCAATGGGCGACCCGGTGTGTAATGGTACGCAATCAGAGCGTTGACCTTTTCCTCCATCATTTCCAAAAGCAGGGAGGGAATATCCGGAAAATGATAATAAAAGGTGTTCCGGTTGATGTCGCAACGGTTTACGATATCTTTCACTGTAATTTTATTGATAGGGCGTTCTTCTAAAAGCTGAGCAAACGCCTCTATAATAGAAGCTCGTGTTCGTCGCATATTAACCTCCAGACTATACGGCTTGAGTTCATCCAAATTAGTTGCCTGTTTTATTCCATCGTTCTACAATAGCAGACAATATAATGGGATTATAACAAAAATTGCTTTGGAAAACAAGAAAACATCGCTGGAATTGGGAAATGCAAATGGTATGGGGGATAAAAACAGGAAAAATCGGATGCATGGATAATCGGCTGCATGGCTGCATGAAGAGAAGCCGTAAAACGAAGGACAATTTCCATTTCCTGTGTATGCAGATAGGGAAGATTTATTGCTGTGGAAAAGGAAGATGGGATTATTGTACCCAAAAAGAGAAAGAACCACAATATTTAGTTTTCAACATTCTTGTACATACTAAATATCGTGGTTTTCATTCAAATAAAAAATCATCCGACGCATTTCTTACAGGGGGTCAGCCCTCTTGCGAGCGCCTTCTCCAGCGTAGATGCAATATAGGTGCCGCCATTGCAGGAGCCGCTATAGTGGTACCGTTCGTTTTGTCACAAAAGATGACAATTTAACAGAAAAAGTCGATTTATTTCGGCAGTCTCTGCCGCACAACCTCATACAGCAGTACCCCTGCGGCAACAGAAGCATTCAGGCTTTCTGCCTGCCCCGGCATGGGAATTTTCACCCACGCATCGCAGAGTGCGGCGGCATCCTCACTGAGACCGCGTGCCTCGTTGCCAATGAGAAAGGCACAGGCATCCTGTAAGGGCAGAGCATAGGGATAGCGATTGCCCTTCAGATGTGCGGCGTAAAGCGGAATCTGCTTTGCCTGCATTTTTTCCGAAAGGGTATGCAGGTCGATATTTTGGAAGACAGGCACATGGAACAGACTGCCCATGGTGGCGCGCAGCACCTTCGGGTTATAAAGATCAACACTGCCCTTGCTGAGAAAAACGGCATCTGCACCGCAGGCATCCGCCGTACGAATGACCGTCCCCAGATTGCCGGGGTCATTCAGCTCTTCCGCCAGAAGGAGAAAGGGCGTTTTTTTCGCAAGCACCGCATCTGCATCCCAATCCAGCTTTTTGCAGACCGCCAGAATTCCCTGTGGGTTTTCCGTATCGCAGACGGCGGCAAAGAGCGCATCTGTCAGACAAAGCACCTCTGCCTTTTCTTCGTAGGGGGAAAGGTCGTTTTCTGCGGCAAAGGCATCGCTCACCGCATACGCAAGCACCTCCCAATTCTTCGGGATTTCGCGGATAAAGCGCAGTCCTTCCGCGATGAAAAGCCCCTCCTTATCGCGATTTTTCTTTATTTTTAAGCCGTTCAGCCGCTTGATCCATTTGTTGTCGCGGCTTTCGATTCGTTTCATGGTATCACCTCGCTTTCTATGATAAAGGAGAAGCTCCTGCTTTGCAAGAAAAAGGATGCAAGCGACGGGAAAATATGGTACAATCAGGGCAAAGAGAGCAGAAAAAGGAGGTTTTTACCTATGACACCACAGGAAAAAAGAAAAGAGCTTTTGAGCGCAACTCTGTTGAAAAAGCTGGAACGCCGCCATTTTGAAGCATACTACTGTCCCACAGCGACAGAAGCCATCGAAAAGGTGCTGTCCCTCATTCCGGAAGGCAGCAGTATCACATGGGGTGGCTCCATGACCATTCGCGATATGGGGCTGACAAAGGCGGTAAAGGAAGGCAATTATAACGTCATTGACAGAGATACCGCGGCAAATCCTGCCGAAATGCGTGAAATGATGCGTCAGGGACTCTTGTGCGATTACTATTTGACCAGCACCAATGCCATTTCCGAGGATGGCGTTCTGGTAAATATTGATGGGACAGGCAACCGTGTTGCGTCCATCTGCTTCGGGCCGAACAATGTGATTGTTCTGGCGAGCCTGAGCAAGGTGGCACAGGATGTGGATGCGGCAATCAAGCGCGTGAGAGGGTACGTTGCACCTGTCAACAGCATGCGCTTCATGGGGAAAACCCCTTGTGCAGTGGACGGCACCTGCCATAACTGCGTTTCCGAGGAATGTATTTGTAATCAGATTCTGGTGACAAGAGTCTGCCGCCCGGCAGGCAGAATTAAGGTGATTCTGATTGGCGAGGAATATGGATATTAAGATTTAAGTTGAAAACGGGCGCACCTTTTGTGGGAAGGCTTTTTCAGAAAGAGGGTTGCAAATGAACAAGCAAAAGCATATCAGTATTCGTATAGACGAAGAAGTATTGAAAAAATTTCATTATGTTTCCAGATACAACGGACGTTCCGCCAGCGGGCAGATTTTATACCTCATCAATCAATGTATTCGCGAATTTGAGAAGGAGCAGGGCGAAATCGAATTGGAACGCCCGAACCCTTGATTTTTCTCCCCAATCTGCTACAATAATGAGGTTAGGAGAGTACGATTTACGAAGGAGAAAAAATAATGGAAGAAATGGTTTTTCAGATTGGGCCCATTCGTCCGCCCAGTGAGGCAAACAGCCTGCTTTTGCGCGTGACGGTGAACTGCCCTTGGAATAGATGTAAATTCTGTATGCTGTATAAAAAATACGATTTTCATACCCGTTCCGTTGCGGAGGTGAAGAAGGATATCGACACCATGGCGGAGCTGCGTGACCGTATTTTGCAGTATAAAACGGCGAACGGCTGGGATATACAGGCAATCAACAACGAATATCAGACTTTGACGACAGATGATCAGCGTTGGTGCTATCAGATGGTGTTCCGCTGGATGACAGAGGGGGACTGCAATTCCATCTTTTTGCAGGATGCGAATACGATGTGTCTGCGTGCGGATTGGCTTGCGGAAATCATCCGTTATGTGCGCGTGAAGCTGCCCGAAATCAAGCGGATTACCTCCTATGGCAGAGCAAACACGCTTGCGAAAATTACCCCGGAGGATTATAAAATGCTCAAGGAGGCAGGCCTAGACCGTATCCATTCCGGCTACGAATCTGGTTCCGATAAGGTGCTTGCGCTGATTGAAAAGGGCTGCACGCAGGAGGAACAGATTATCGGCGGCAGAAAGGTGAGAGAGGCAGGGATTGAGCTTTCTATCTACTTTATGCCCGGTGTCGGCGGCAGGGAGCTTTCCGATGACAACGCCATTGAAACGGCGAAGGTTATCAATGCGGTGAATCCGAATTTTGTCCGCCTGCGTACCTTTGTGCTGCGTACCGGCTCACTGATGGAGGAGGTGCGCGATGCCGGCGGCTGGACGGAGGATACCGATATGAATAAGCTTTTGGAAATTCGCAAGCTCTTAGCGCATATCGACCCGACAAAGGCAAACGGCAGAATCACAAGTGACCACATCATTAACCTTTTACAGGAGGTCAACGGCGATATGGATACCGACCTGCCCTGGATGCTGGAATATATTGATTCCTTCCTTGCCCTGCCCAAGCTGGAGCAGAGAAAATATCAGATGGCGCGCCGCATGGGCTTCCCTCTGGACTGGAAGCAGCTTTGGCGGATGCGCGAGAGTGACCAGAAAATCGTTGAGGATTTAGCGAAAAATATCGTAGATGAAAAGGATTGGGAAAAGAAACTCCATACCTATATGGATCATTATATTTAAGGAGGTGCCGCAATGGCAAGAGAAACGGTTTTTACGGCAATTATCCCTGCAATTCTAATCTTCTTTCTGGTCTTCTTTAATATCAGAAAAATGCAGAAGCAGGCGAAGATTATGAAAATGGAGCATGAGGGCAAATGCGGCGGAGGCTGTGCAGGCTGCGCCCACAGCAAAAGCTGTCATTCCGAGAAGAAGGATTTATAAGAAAAAAAGAATCACCTCAAACTGATTTTTCTGTCAGCTTGAGGTGTTTTTTTATGCTTCTCCCTTTGTTTTGCTTTCGTGCTCGTTGCGGTAGCGTGTCATTAAGCCGTGGAACAGCTCTTCTGCCGTCGGGGGTGTAAAGCTGATGGCATTTGCGCCTGCCGCTACGGTTTCACGGATGCTTTCCTGCGAGGGACCGCCTGTTGCAATGATGGGCAGGTCGGGGTAGCGTTCGCGCAGAATCCGCACTACCTCCGGCGTGCGTGCCGCTGCAGATACATTGAAAATCGTCGCACCTGCTTCCAGACGAGCATCGATGTCCGTATTTTCATCCAGAACGGTTACAACAATGGGAATATCGATGATATCTGCAATTTGCGCGATGACATCGTTCGTTGTCGGCGCATTCACCACAACTGCCATTGCCCCGAAGGCTTCGGCATCCTTCGCAAGCATGACAACGCGCGCGCCTGTGGTTGTGCCGCCGCCTACGCCGCAGAAAACGGGCAGGCTGGAGGTGGAAACAATCGCATCAGCAATAATCTGCTGGGGCGTAAAGGGATATACCGCAAGTACAGCATCTGCGTTGCAGTTGCGAATGGTGGCAATATCGGTAGAAAAAATCAAGGACTTGATGCGTCGCCCCATAATCACAATCCCGCTGGCGGCATAAATTTCATCCGGCATGGTTACGATATGGTGGCTTCTCAGCTTTGTCTTGACGTGGGGAATCTTTTTTTCACGGTCGAGCTTGATATGGTTCATTGGGGCACTTCCTTTCTGCATTTTATTTTTCCTAGCGTTCTTCTATATTATACGGCAGAGAAAATACACTTGTCAATAAATATGGAAGGAACTGGAAGGCTGCCGCCGTACTTGACAGCAGGACGCTTTTTCATTAAACTAGAAAAAAGAATCAGAAGGTAATATGTATTTTGAAAATTTTTAAAGGAGGATGACCTTGGAGACTTATATAGGTCTGATACTTTCCGTTTTGCTCAACATCATTTCGTTGGTGCTGATTGGGAGGTATCGTGTACAGGAAAACGAAAAGGATGTGACGGAGGAGGAAATCCGTCAGATGGTGGACGCAGGCGGTGACAGCGGTACGATTGATGAAAACGTGAAGGAGATGCTCAATAATATCTTTGAGCTGAGCAACAGCTCCGCAGGGGATATTGCCACCCATAGAACCGATATTGTTGCTGTTCCCGTGGATGCAACTCTGGAGGAAATCAAAAACGTCACGGCGGAGGAAAAATATTCCCGTATCGTGGTGTATGATGATAATATCGATAATATTGTCGGGGTGTACCATGTGAAGGATATGGTGAAATATATCCTTGCGGATGTAACCCGTGTGGAGGAGGGGCATTTCCATCTGAAGGAAATCCTTATGAAGCCCTATTTTATCCCATTTTCCAAAAAGGTGGACGAGCTGCTTGCGGAAATGAAGGTGAAGAAGGTACACATGGCAATCGTCATTGATGAATACGGCGGCACGGCAGGCATTGTCACCATGGAGGATATCATGGAGGAAATCTTCGGGAATATCTTCGATGAATATGACGAGGAAGAGGAAGAGGACATCACTGAGGTTTCGGAGGGTGTTTACCGCATTGACGGCTCGACCGATTTGCAGGACGTAGAGGAACAGCTTGGCATTACCTTCGAGGAAAATGAGGACTACGATACCCTTGGCGGCTATCTCATCGGGCAGCTGGGGCATATCCCTGAGGAGGGCGAAACGATAGAAATGAAGCTTTGCGGCTGGCTCTTTAGCGTAGAGCTGTTTGAGGAGAAGCGTATCCTCAAGGTTCTGGCAACAAAGCTGCCGGAGGAGGAAAGGGAAGAAGCCGAAGCAGAAAAAAAGGCTGACGAGGAATAAAAAAACGGACACGATTGATTTTTTTTCGGTCGTGTCTTTTTTGTGCCTGCATAGAACCTGCACAGAAGATTTTGTCCATCCATACCTTAAAGTAGAACACAAAAAAGCAGAACGCAAGGAAAGGATGGAATTTCTGATGCCCAATAATAATCGGTATGAAATAAGTGAAGCTTTACAAATGCCCCTGCCGCTGACCAAGGAAGAAGCCATGCAGGAAACGCTGACGCAGGAGGAGAGCGCCGCGCGCCGCTTTCCGATTCTGCCGAGCAATGCAAATGTGACGGTGATTCCCATTATTCCGGGGATTACGCTTTTTGGCTACATCCGCTTTCTGAATGCAAGCCCCGTGGAAACGCGCGTGGATATTTACGCCAACGGGCGGAAGGTGGCTGCTGATTTGCGCTATCAGCATTTTACGGAATATATGAAGCTGTTTCCGGGGTGGTACCGCATTGCAATTTACCGCGCAGGAACCGTCACAAATCCTCTGACCGTTCTGCGCTTGCAGGTGCAGTCCGGCGGCATTTATACCGTTGCGGTGACAGGTCTGGCAGATGCGCTTTCTACGCTGACCATCGAGGACAGCCACCGTTACCTCAGCCCTAATCGGGCGTATATCCGCTTTGTGCAGCTTTCACCGACTGCCCCTGCTATGGATGTTTACTGGGATGACCGCATGGTGCTTTCCGATTTACGCTATGAGGAAATCAGCCGCTACCTCACCACAGCTCCCGGCAGTCATAATCTTAAGCTGCGCGAGACTGACACAGGCAAAATCCTTGTGGAGCATCCCAAAGTGAACCTCAAGGGCGGCAAGGCGTATACGGTTTATGTGGTTGGCAGCCGCGCGGACAGGGCAGGTCTGCAGGTGCTGATCCCCCTTGAGGGTGTGACCTATCTGGACTTCGGAAAGTGAGAAATTTATGGATTTTTTCTCAAAAAACCTGTACGAATGGCGTATCCTTTGTTATACTATTGTCAATACCTATCGTGAAAAATCACGATAAATTTCAGTATAACCGAATAAAGGAGAATCATCATGTTAAAAGGGAAAACTGTTGTTCTGGGTGTAACAGGCAGCATTGCTGCGTATAAAATGGCAAATGTGGCAAGCATGCTCGTGAAGCTGCATGCGGATGTGCATGTGATCATGACGGAAAATGCCTGCCAGTTTATTACGCCTGTTACCTTTGAAACACTGACCGGCAATAAATGTATGGTAGATACCTTCGACCGCAATTTCCAGTTCCATGTGGCACATATTTCCATCGCGAAAAAGGCGGATGTGCTTCTGGTTGCGCCTGCTTCCGCAAATGTGATTGGCAAGCTGGCAAACGGCATTGCGGATGATATGCTGACGACAACGGCTATGGCCTGCACCTGTCAAAAAATCGTTGCGCCTGCCATGAATACCAATATGTATCATAACCCCATTTTGCAGGATAATCTGAAAAAGCTGGAGGGCTATGGCTTTACGGTGATTGCGCCCGAAAAGGGACTGCTTGCCTGTCGGGATATCGGGGATGGAAAAATGCCCTCTGAGGACGTTCTGGTGGGGCATATCCTGCGTGAAATCGCGCATGAAAAAGACCTTGCCGGCATGAAAGTGATTGTCACCGCAGGTCCGACACAGGAAAGCGTAGACCCTGTGCGTTATATTACAAACCACTCCACAGGAAAAATGGGCTATGAGCTGGCGAAGGCGGCAATGCTGCGCGGCGCGGAGGTAACACTTGTCAGCGGTGTGACAAATCTGGAGCCCCCTATGTTTGTGGATTATGTGCAGGTAAAGAGCGCAGGGGATATGTTTGAGGCAATGAAGTCTCGTTTTCTGGATAACGATATCATCATCAAGGCGGCGGCGGTTGCGGATTATAAGCCCAAAAGCTACAGTGATGAAAAAACAAAGAAAAAGGACGGCGAAATGTCCATCGAGCTGGACAGAACACAGGATATTCTGAAATATCTGGGCGAGCATCGCAGAGAAGGTCAGTTCTACTGCGGCTTCTCCATGGAAACCCAGAATATGCTGGAAAATTCCCGCGTGAAGCTGGATAAGAAGAATATTGATATGGTTGTCGCCAATAACCTTAAGATTGCAGGCAGTGGTTTCGGCACGGATACGAATGTGGTAACGATGATTTCCAAGGAGGAGGAAATTCAGCTGGAGCTTCTGAGCAAGGCTGAGGTTGCACATAAGATTCTGGATGAAATTTTGAAACTGAAGGCAATGAAGGGCTGAAAACAGAATGGCTGGAAATAGAATAGCTCTGTCGCATGGAAGGTCTGCGGCAGGGCTTTTCTTGCGAAATAGGCAGATTGCATAAAAAAGAGACGGAATTTTTGTATGCGATAACGTCTGTTTTATTCGTAAAAACGGTCAAAACAGATTGACAAAGACAAATGCAAATGATACAGTAACAGTAGAAATGCGTCATAACGCACGCATTTGCGCCATTGACCTTCGATGGCGGTTGGTTCGAACCAAGGAGGAAACACATGGATGCGATGAGCAGCAGAATCTCGGAAAATCTCAGACAGATTCGGAAGGAAAAGAAGCTTAGCCTTGACAGCATGGCAGAGCAGACGGGAGTCAGTAAAAGCATGTTGGGGCAGATTGAAAGAGGGGAATCCAGCCCCACGGTGGCAACGCTCTGGAAGATTGCGACTGGGCTGCATATTTCCTTTACCGCTCTTTTGGAGGGCAGGCAGACAGAAACCCAGCTCATCCAAAGGGGCGAGGTTTCCCCGCTTTTGAGCGATGAGGGGCGGTTTCGGCTGTTTCCCTTTTTTCCCTACGATGCAGAAAGAAGATTCGAAATGCTCAGCATTGAGCTGGAGCCGGGCACTCGCTCGGAATCTGTTCCCCATGAGGATGGAACAGAGGAATTTGTAC
Organism: Clostridium sp. MCC345; assembly: GCF_018785345.1. NCBI lineage: Bacteria > Bacillati > Bacillota > Clostridia > Eubacteriales > Clostridiaceae > Clostridium > Clostridium sp. MCC345. The sequence continues at coordinate 99,698 of NZ_WQPP01000017.1, read as the reverse complement.
TTGTTTTTGAAGGCGCACTGCGGCTGACTGTGGATGGTGTGGAATATGTGGTAGAGGCGGGCGAAGGGATTCGCTATCTTGCCAATAAGCCCCATGTTTATGAATGTCACGGCACGCAGAAGACAAAAATCTGTATGGTCATTTATTATGACAAATAAAAAATAACCGTTATAACGGATTTTTTGCGCCGAAGCGAAGAAAGGGCTAGGTGAATCAGATGAGCATTACACCCAGAATTGAGAAAATCCGTCAGAACTATATCAATACCAAGCCGTCCATTTCCTATGAACGCGCAAGAATCTGGACAGAATCCTTCAAAAGAACGGAAGGCATGCCTGCGCAGATTCGTACCGCACAGGCGTTTTATGATACCTGTAATGAGCTTTGCGTCAATATTTTTGAGGGCGAGCTGATTGTCGGCGCAAGCGGCGAATATCGCAAATGCGGCATTTTGACACCCGAATTTGCGTGGAAATGGGTCGATGATGAAATGGATAACTTTCCGAGCCGTCCACAGGACCCCTATGAAATGACGGACGAGCAGAGAGCCTATATCAGAGAAAATATCTTCCCTTATTGGAAGGGAAAATCCGTTGAGGATGCTTTTCTGGCGCGCACCTCCGCGGAAACAAAGAAAATCGGCGTAGATACGGGCTTTGTGGATACCGACTCCAAATGGCGCAACGGCATCGGCGAAATGTCCCCGGACTATGTGGATCAGCTGTTCCCCAAGGGCTTCGGCGGCATTAAGAAGGAAGCAGAGGGCTACATGGCAGAGCTGAACGAAGCGATCCCCGAAGAAAAGGATAAGCTGATTTTCTATCGTTCCATCGTTCTGGTTTGCGATGGTATCGTGCGTCTGGCAAACAGATATGCCGAAAAGGCAAGAGAAATGGCGGCAGAGGAAAAGGACGAAGCGAGAAAGGCGGAGCTTCTGGAAATTGCGGCAACCTGTGAAGCCGTTCCCGAAAATCCCCCGAAATCCTTCCGTGAGGCAATCCAGTTCACATGGTTCGTACAGCTGGGCGGCATTATCTCCGAAAACCCTCTGGCATTGAACCCCGGACGCTTCGACCAGTATATCTATCCTTATTATAAAACAGATTTGGATGCAGGCAAAATTGATTACGATACCGCACTGGAACTGGTAGAGTGCCTGTGGCTGAAATACAGCGAATGGGCTTGGACGATTTCCGCAAACACAGCGGACTTCTTCGCAGGCTATACCAACTTTGAAAATCTGACCGTCGGCGGCACCACAAAGGACGGCAGGGATGGCACAAATGATATTTCCTATATGGCAATTCAGGCAACGAAGGAAACGAAATGCCATCAGCCGACCCTGAGCTGCCGTATCCATGCGGATTGTCCTCCCGCATTTATGGAGGCAGTGACAGACCTTGTTTCCACAGGCAGTGGCTTCCCTGCAATCCATAGCGACAGAACAGGCTACGAAATGCTCCGTAATCTGGGCTATGAACCTGAGGACGCAAGAGACTGGAATAACTGCGGCTGTGTTGTACCTCATTCCAGAAAGACCTTTGAATGGACCTCCTCCTGCAATATCAGCTTTGCGGCGGCATTGGAATTTGCGCTGAATGAAGGCAAGAGCCGCCTGACGGGTGAACAGGTTGCCCTGCCCGAAAAAGACCCGAAAACCTTTACCTCCTATGAGGAAATCGAGGCTGCGTTGTTCAGACAGTTCTCCTATATGGTAAAGCATGGCGTGATCAGCCTGCTGACTGCGCAGAAAATCCATAAGGAACAGGCACCCCGTCCGTTCCTGTCCGCCTGCAATGAATATTGCGTGAAAAACGGCAAGGATCTGGTGGACGGCGGCGCAAAATACAACATCGGGCCTGTATTCACAGGCGTTGGGCTTTCCGTTACGGCAAACTCTCTGGCTGTAATCAAAAAGCTGGTATTTGAAGAAAAGAGCGTAACGCTTTCCGAATTGATTGATGCACTGAACAACAACTGGGAAGGCTATGAAGCCCTGCGTGCAAAGGCGCAGGCGGTACCCAAATACGGCAATGACGATGATTATGTGGACAGCATTGCGAAGAAGCTGGCAGATTATTTCTATCATGATGTAACATCCTATAAGGATATCTACGGGCATCATTTCGTAACGGCGTTCATGGGTATTTCCAACTACCTGCCGACCGGTAAGGTGCTTGGCGCAACACCCGACGGCAGAAGGGCGAAGGACCCCATCAACGAGGGCGTTTCCCCTTATACCGGCACAGATACCTCTACCTGCCTTGCGGCACTGCGTTCCTCCGCAAAGCTGAATCACGATATTCACAGCGGCGGCACACTGCTGAACCTGCGTCTGAATCACGATTTGGTTGCAACAAAGAGAGGGCGCGCAAACCTTGGCGCAATGCTCCAATCCTATTTTGCACTGGGCGCATTCCATGTGCAGTTCAACACCATTTCCAACGAGGTGCTGAAGGATGCACAGGCGCATCCCGAAAATTACAGAGACCTGCTGGTTCGTGTGGCAGGCTACAGTACGCAGTTTGTCAATTTGTCGAAATCCATGCAGGATTCCATCATGGCAAGAAACGCACATGAGGAATTTTAAGACAGCATAAAAATTGCCGCAGATGCAAAGCGTCTGCGGCTGTCGATGAAAAAGAAAGAAAGGGAATGGCTATGAAGGGTTATCTGATGCAGATGCAGCCGTTTTCCGTCAATGACGGGGATGGGATTCGTACCACGATTTTTCTGGCAGGCTGTCCGCTGCACTGCAAATGGTGCGCGAATCCGGAGGGACTGAGGCAGCACCCTGTTGTCGGCTTTTACGCAAGGCTGTGCATCGGCTGCGGCGCGTGTGCGGCGGTCTGTCCCAAGGGAATCGGCATTGACCTGAATGCAGAACGGGGAAAATGCGTCAGCTGCGGTGCATGTGTGGCGGCTTGTCCCAAGGGGGCAAGAAAAGCGCTTGTTTCTCTGGCGGATGCGGATGAAATCATTGCGGAAGCGGCAAAGCATCAGCTTTTTTACCGCAATTCCGGCGGCGGCATTACCTTTTCCGGCGGCGAAGCAACGGCGCAGCCTGAGCTTCTGGAGTATCTTTCCTCCCGTCTGTATGATATGGGCTTCAGTCTGGATATAGAATCCTGCGGCTATTTTGAATTTGAACGGGTACGCAGCTCTCTGGAACGGATGGATTTGATTTTTATGGATTTGAAGCACATGGATTCTGCCCTGCATGAAAAATTTACGGGTGTTCCCAATGAACGGATTCTGGAAAATATCAAGCGGCTGGCGGAGCTTTCGGCAAGAGTGGTCATTCGGATTCCGACGATTGAGGGCGTGAATGCGGATGAGGAAAATATCCGCAAAAGCGGCGAATTTGTGAAGAAATATCTGCCGCGCGCCGAAATGGAGCTTCTGCCGTATCATAAATTTGGCTTTGGGAAATATGAGGCACTGGGGATAGATTTGCCCGATGCCGCATTTGGAACTCCCACAAAAGAAAAAATGGAGCATCTGAAGGGGATTTTGCGGGAAATCGGCATTTCTCTTGCGGACTTCAAATAAACAAAAGAAACAGACATCCTGTCACAGGTGGGCGCACCTTCCTGACGGGATGTCTGTTTTTATCTGTTTTTGCCTTATATATGATAGTATTCGTATTTCTTGACGAAGCAGAAGCCTGTTGCCCCCGGACCGGTGTGGGTGGAGATGGTCGCGCCAATCTGGAAGGGAGGCAGGAATTCCATGCCGGGAACCGTTTCCTGCAGCAGAGCATAAAAGCTGTCCATATCGTCCCAGATGGTATTTGTGCCGGGCATTGCGATATAATGTGCGGGATTTTCGCCGGTTTCCTTGAAATGCTTTGCGGTGATGGATGCAATCTGTGCAAGTCCTTTTTTTCTGGCACGGCAGATACCGCCTGCGCAGATTTCGCCGCCCTTTAAAATGATGATGGGCTTGATTTTCAGAAGTCCTGCGGAAATGGTAGCAACCTTGCCGATGCGTCCGCCAATCTCAAGATAGCTTAAATCCCCGACCATGAAATGAATGCGGGCATCCTCTCTTGCTTTTTCCGCGTATGTAATCACCTCATTCAGAGATTTTCCGTTCTTCTGCATCCGCGCCATTTCCATCAGAAGCAGGGCCTGCGCGCCTGTTGCCACCCAGGAATTGATGACGTGAATCTGCGCATGAGGGAATTCCTCCTCCAGCATGGATTTTGCCGTTACCGCAGATTCCAGAGAGGCGGTCAGCGTGCGCGTCATGGTGATGCAGATGATGTCCTTGCCTGCTTCGAGGGCAGGGCGGAATGCATCCATATAATCCTGAATGGAGGGCAGGGAGGTTTTGGGGTAGCCCTTTTCCTCTGTCATATAGCGAAAATATTCCTCTAAAGAGATTTCTTGAATTTCCTTATAATAAGTTTCATGGTCTATCGAAATATAAAAGGGAATCAACCCGATTCCTAATTCCTTTGCCTTTGCAAAGCCGATATCACAGGCACCATCGCTGAAAATTTGATACTCTGCCATACTATTCTCTCCTTACCTTCAGACGTTCAAATGATTCTGCGGAAATGGTCTTCCGCGGTGGTCTTGCTATACTATAACAAATCAGAACGGAAATTTCAACATCAGAAACACATTATGTAGTATAAAAAACCACAAAATATTGTTTGTGCATGAAAGCACTGCGTTTCTGCTGCTTTTTTGCAGAAAAAATGACAGGATTTTCTGTACGGGAATTTAACGGGAGAGAAGGGAAAGAACTCCTTGCCAAACAAGAAAAAATAAGTTAGACTAAAATAAGGGGAAGTACCCCCAAAAAGAAAAGGAGGTGAAAACATGAAACGAGTATTAGAGCTGATTATAAGCTTGATTGCAACAGCGGCGACCTATGCGTTAATGCATGTAGTGCTTTTTATGGACTTATTCAAATTTCAACATAAATTGCCGGTATATGTACCTACGGTGATAGCGGTAATTGTCGGACTTATATTTTATTTTCTACTTGCTACGCCATTGGCAGGTCTGCTCCTGAAACGGCTGAATCAGACAGAGGAACGCCTTTCCAAAATGAACTTGAAGGAGCTTTCGCTTTCCGTTATCGGCTGTATTGTCGGGCTGGTTCTGGCGAACCTCATCGGCATGGCATTCAATGGCTTTGGCGCACTTGGCACGTTTATCGTGGTGCTGTTGAACATCCTGTTCGGGATTCTGGGGATTCGCGTTGCCAGAAGAAAGAAGGATGATGTGAACGTGCGTACGCTGAAGGAGGTGCTGATGACAACCCCTCCCAGCACGGCGGAGGATTCCATTTACGGCAGACCGAAAATTCTGGATACCAGTGTTATCATTGACGGAAGAATTCTGGATTTGCTGCAAACAGGCTTTATCGAAGGGAAAATCATCATCCCTGATTTTGTTCTGGAGGAGCTGCGCCATATTGCGGATTCTGCGGACAGCCTGAAGCGTCAAAGAGGGCGCAGAGGTCTGGATATTCTGAACGAAATTCAGAAGCAGCTGGCAGTTCCTGTAGAAATTCAGAGCTTTCATCCCGGTCAGCAGATGGAGGTGGATTCCATGCTGCTGAAAATGGCGGACAGCATGGATGCCTTCGTGGTGACGAATGACTTTAACCTGAATAAGGTTGCGGAATTTCAGGGCGTGCGTGTGCTGAATATCAATGAGCTTTCCAACGCGGTGAAGCCTGTGGTTTTGCCGGGAGAAGAAATGGTGGTTACCATCATCAAGGCAGGCAAGGAAGCAGGACAGGGCGTTGCGTATCTGAACGACGGCACGATGATTGTGGTAGACGGCGGCAGTAAGCACATCGGCGAGACGATTACGGTGATTGTGACGAGCGTATTGCAGACAGCGGCAGGACGTATGATTTTTACAAAAATGATTGCTGCGGCATAAATAAAGAGAGCAAAAGTGCGAAATCAGCCTGTTTGATTTCGCATTTTTGCTGAATCGGGAGGAAAAAAAGATGAGCATCAGTACGGCTGTGATTGTAGCGGCAGGAAAGGGCAGACGCATGGGAACGGAAATCAGCAAGCAGTTTCTGCCCCTTTGCGGAAAGGAAATTCTTGCACATACGGTTGAAAAATTTGAAAAAGCGGCGTGTATTCGGGATATCATTCTGGTGACAGGAGGAGATGCCCTGCAGGATGTGCGGCAGATGGCGCAGGAATACGGCTGGAAGAAAATCATTTCCGTAACGGAGGGGGGAAAGGAACGGCAGGATTCTGTATTCCTTGGCTTGCAGCAGGTGCCGCAGGATACGGAAATTGTGCTGATTCATGATGGTGTGCGTCCGTTTGTGACGGAGGAAATTCTGGAACGCTCCATTGCGGCGGCAAAGGAGACAGGCGGCTGTGTGGCAGGGGTGCCTGCGAAGGATACGATTAAGGTATGCGATGCGGAGGGTTTTGCGATTGCCACGCCGGACAGAAGTACCCTCCGGCAGATACAGACTCCGCAGACCTTCCGCCGAAAGGAAATTCTTGCGGCATACGAAAAAGCGAAGGCGGACGGCTTTCTGGGAACGGATGATGCCTCTGTTGCGGAGCACAGCGGCTTTCCTGTGCGGGTTATCATGGGCAGCTACCGCAACATCAAAATCACGACAAAAGAGGATTTGCTGATTGGCGCGGCATTTTTGAAGGAGGAAACCGAATGAAAACAGTGACGATTTATACGGACGGCGCATGTTCGGGCAACCCAGGCCCTGGCGGCTATGGCGTTGTGCTGCTGTATGGCAGTGCAAAAAAGGAGCTTTCCGCAGGCTATCGTCTGACAACAAATAACCGCATGGAGGTGCTTGCGGTTATCAAAGGACTGGAAGCATTGAAGGAGCCTTGCAGGGTGAACCTCTACAGTGACTCGAAGTATGTGGTGGATGCGATAGAAAAGGGCTGGGTTGTGAAATGGCGGCAGAACGGCTGGATGCGGAACAAAAAGGAGAAGGCTTCAAATGTTGACCTCTGGGAGCGGCTGCTTTTGCTGCTGGAAAAGCATCAGGTGACCTTCCTCTGGGTGAAGGGGCATGCGGACAACCCCGGCAATGAAAGATGCGATGAACTGGCGCGGATGGCAATCCAGAACGGAGCCCTGCAGGAGGACGAAAATTATGGGAAAATGTAATGCTTTGTCGAGCGAATCCCAAGTGATTCACTGGAAATCGGATTGACACTGACGGAAATTTATGCTAATATCAAACTGTAACAAATTTTTATCTATCTCAAGTAGGAGGATTTTAAAGAATGAAAAAAGGTACAGTAAAATGGTTTAACGCAGAAAAAGGTTTTGGTTTCATCTCCGTACCTGGTGAAGACGATGTATTCGTACATTTCTCCGCAATTCAGGCTGAAGGCTACAAAACACTGGAAGAAGGCCAGGAAGTTGAATTTGAAGTAGTACAGGGTGCAAAAGGCCCTCAGGCTGCAAACGTAACACGTGCTTAATCGATTTTCTTTATTTGACCTAAGTGCGAAAGCATTCAGACATATATTTGAGCTTGGTTATGCAACAAAGAGGCTCTCCGTCAGGAGAGTCTTTCTTTATGCCGAAAAAGTGTATTTTTTTGGAAATTATCGGCAGATGGGGGCGTTTTTTTCTTTGGAATCGTTGCATCCGAGAAAATGGTGTGCTACAATTAAGTGTCACACAGAAGATAATGTAAAAGAAAAACTTGAAACGATTGGAGTAATTCTAAATGAGTCAGAATATTGAAAATATCAGAAACGTAGCGATTATTGCCCACGTTGACCACGGCAAAACCACATTGGTGGATCAGCTGCTCAGACAGAGCGGTATCTTCCGTTCCAATCAGGAGATACAGGAAAGAGTCATGGACAGCGGCGATATTGAACGGGAAAGAGGGATTACCATTCTTTCCAAAAACACAGCCGTAAACTATGGCGATACCAAAATTAACATCATTGATACCCCCGGACATGCCGATTTCGGCGGCGAGGTAGAGCGTGTGCTGAAAATGGTAGACGGCGTTGTGCTGGTGGTGGATGCGTTTGAAGGCCCTATGCCCCAGACAAAATTCGTTTTGCGCAAGGCATTGGAGCTGAATCACCCTGTTGTTGTTTGCGTAAATAAGGTGGACAGACCCGAAGCACGCCCTGATGAGGTTGTGGATGAGGTTCTGGAGCTGTTCATGGAGCTGGATGCAAACGAAGACCAGCTGGATTCTCCCTTTGTATTCGCATCTGCAAGAGGCGGCTATGCGTCCGAGGATGCCAATGCAAGAGAAGGGGATATGAAGCCCCTGTTTGAAGCAATCATCAACCACATTCCTGCACCCAAGGGGGACGTGCATGCACCTGCACAGGCTCTGATTTCCACGATTGACTACAGCGAATATCTGGGCCGTATCGGCATCGGTAAGATTGAAAACGGCGTACTGCGCGTCAATGACGAGGTTGTCGTTCTGAATATGCACAATGCGGAAACACAGAAAAAGGTTCGTATCACAAAGCTGTACGAATTTCAGGGCTTGCAGAGAGTGGAGGTAAAGGAAGCGAGCGTCGGCAATATTGTTGCGCTTAGCGGCATTGAAAATATCATGATCGGGGATACCATCTGTTCCCCCGAAAAGCCCGAACCTCTGCCCTTTGTGAAGATTTCCGAACCCACACTGGCAATGAATTTCTCTGTAAATGACAGCCCCTTCGCAGGGCAGGAGGGGAAATATGTTACCTCCAGACAGATTCGTGACAGACTGTTCAAGGAGCTGAATACAGATGTCAGCCTGCGTGTAGAGGATACGGATAATTTGGACAGCGTGAAGGTTTCCGGCAGAGGGGAGCTGCATCTTTCCATTCTGATCGAAACACTCCGCAGAGAAGGCTACGAATTTCAGGTTTCTAAGCCGGAGGTGCTGTTCAGAGAGATTAACGGCAAGAAATGCGAGCCTATGGAGGCGGTAACGATTGACGTTCCTGAGGAATTTGTCGGCAATGTTATCGAAAAGCTGGGCAGCAGAAAGGGCGAAATGACAAATATGTATCCTGCAAAGGGTGGCTATACCAGACTGGAATTTTCTATTCCTGCAAGAGGTCTGATTGGCTACCGCAGTGAATTTATGACGGATACCAAAGGCAACGGCATTATGAACTCCCTGTTTGATGGCTACGAACCCTATAAGGGGGATATCGTGACCCGTTCGCAGGGCTCTCTGGTTGCGTTTGAAAGCGGCGAAGCAATCACCTATGGTCTGTATAACGCGCAGGAACGTGGGGATCTGTTCATTGGCGCAGGCACAAAGGTTTACGAGGGCATGGTTGTCGGCAGAAATGCCCGTGCGGATGATATGGATATCAACGTATGCAAGAAAAAGCAGCTGACAAATACCCGTGCGAGCGGCTCTGATGATGCGCTGAAGCTGACACCGCATATCACGATGTCTCCGGAGCAGTGCATGGAATTTATCAGTGATGATGAGCTGCTGGAGGTAACACCCCAGAATCTGCGTATGCGGAAAAAGATTCTGGATAATACCCAGCGCAGAAAGGCGAAAAACCGCGCAAACAGCTAAGAAGCGGTTCTGATTAGGATTTTTGGGAAAGAGGTGCACCATGGCGGCAAAAGCGAAGAAAAAGGGCGGCAGCTTCGTAAAACAGGCGGCAATTCTGGCGGCAGCCAGCCTGCTGGTACGTTTTTTGGGCTTTATATACCGTTGGCCCTTAACCAATATGATTGGGGACGAGGGGAATGCGATTTATGCCGGCGGCTACTATATCTATACCTTTCTGCTGATTTTGTCCTCGGCAGGACTGCCTGCGGCAATTTCTAAGCTGGTTTCCGAGCGAATCGCACTGAAGCAATACCGAAACGCACACCGCGTCTTTCAGGCGGCATTGGTGATTTCCACCTGCTTTGGCACGTTCTTTGCAGTTGTGATGGGACTTGGCGCACACCGACTGGCAGATATGATTGATATTGCGGACAGCTATTATTCCCTGCTGACGCTTTGCCCGACTTTGGTGATTGTTGCTATCATGTCCGTATTCCGCGGATATTTCCAAGGGATGCGTACCATGGTGCCGACCGCGATTTCTCAGATTGTAGAGCAGGTGTTCAACGCCTTTTTCAGTGTGTATCTGGCATGGGTGTTTATGAGCATCAATATTCCGGAAGGGATGACGAAGAACATTCCTCTGGCATCTGCCGGTGGTACGATGGGGACGGGCATTGGCGCTTTGGCAGGTCTGGTTGTGGTGGTCTTTGCCTACTGTCTGATTCGCCCGTATCTGCTTTGGAGAGCAGAGCGATGCAAGCAGCCCTACGAGGAAACGAAGCGTGAGCTGATGGGCAGAGTTTTGCAGACGGCATGGCCCATCATCGCAGGTACGGCGGTATTCAGCATTACCAACCTGATTGATATGGGGATGGTGGTAAGAATTTTGCAGCAGATTGGATTTTCCGAAGCGAACGCAAAGGCTTTGTACGGACAGCTTTCCGGGAAATATGTCACGCTGACCACACTGCCCGTTACGATTTCTACGGCGGTTGCAACAGCGGCTTTGCCGAGCATTGCCACATCGGTAAAATTGAAGGAGCGGAAGCAGGTACGCAGAAAAATGGCGCTGACCTACCGCATTTCCATGATTATTTCTGTGCCTGCGGCGGTTGGTATCAGTGCGCTTGGGCCGCAGATTATCCACATGCTGTTTCCCAGTGCAAGCGACGGCGGTACACTGCTGACGGTTGGCGGTGTTTCGATTATCTTCCTTGCGCTCTGCCAGACCTCTACGGGGATTTTGCAGGGGATTGGACATATTAAGGTGCCCGTGGTCGGTGCGATTCTGGGTGCCATTACAAAGGTGATTCTGAACATGGTTCTGATTCGGATTCCTTCTATTAACGTTCTGGGGGCGGTGCTTTCCACAACGGGCTGCTATCTGGTTGCAGGCGTTTTTGATGTAATCATGCTGAGCAGACTGACGGGAACGAAATTTGATATCATGGGTAGCTTTCTCAAGCCGATTATCGGCTCTGCTGCCATGGCGGCGGCAACACTTGGCAGCTATCATGTGTTCTATCAGCTTTTGCAGAGCAACACCATCGCGACACTGCTTGCAATCTGCATTGCGGTTGCGGTGTATGGTCTGGTGATGCTGCTCATCAAGGGTATCGTGGAGGAGGACTTGCAGACAGTGCCCGGCGGCGGCAAGCTGATTCGCGTTTGCAGACGGCTGCATTTGTTATAAAAACAGAAATCCACCGAATGATTTTGCGGAAGATTCGGTGGATTTTTCTATAAAAAAGGATTTTTTTGGATACATTTTGAAAAAATATAAAATCTGTTGTTGACAGAAAGAATATCCTGTGGTAACATGTAAAAGTCGCTGAACAAAAGCGGTAAAAAATATCGAGGCGTGGCTCAGCTTGGTAGAGCGCTACATTAGGGATGTAGAGGTCGCAGGTTCAAATCCTGTCGCCTCGATTTTTATAAAAGATTTATAAAAAAATTCTTTCGGAAGCTTTTGAAAGAAGAAAAAAGAATTGACAGGAATATAATCCTGTGGTATCATAATTAAGCCGCTGAATAAGCGGTAGGAATATCGAGGCGTGGCTCAGCTTGGTAGAGCGCTACATTAGGGATGTAGAGGTCGCAGGTTCAAATCCTGTCGCCTCGATGGCAGTTTAAGAGACGAATATGATTCGTCTCTTTTTTCATATTCGGCAGTGATTTGAAAAAAATTGGAAAAAGAGAGAATCGGCACGACCTACGGAGGTGAACCGTTTATGACCGACCAGAACGAGGCACGATTGGTCAAGAGGGCGAAGCAGGGGGACATGCACGCCTTTGAGGAACTCATTTTACAGCATGAAAAGATCGTTTATAACGTGGCACTGCGCATGATGAACCACAGCGAGGATGCGAAGGATATTTCGCAGGAGGTGTTTCTGAAGGCGTATCGGAATATCGGAAATTTTGACGAACGGTCGCAGTTTTCTACATGGATTTACCGCATTACGGCGAATACCTGCATTGATGAAATGCGAAAGCGGAAGGGCAGGCAGAGTTTTTCGCTAGAGGAAGAGCTGGAAGGCGAGGAAGGCAGCATGCAGCGGCAGGTTGCGGATGCGGGCGAAACACCGGAGGAAAGCATGCTTCGAGAGGAGCAGAAAAGCGAGGTTTTACAGGCATTGGAGAGCCTTTCGCCGGAGCATAAGGTGGCGGTTATCCTGCGGGATATCAAGGGGCTTTCCTACGAGGAAATTGCGGAGATTCTGGAGCTTACGCTGGGAACGGTGAAGAGTCGTATTTCCCGTGGGCGAAATCAATTAAAGCAGGAAATTTTAAAATTACGGGAACAAGATGCACATTTTATTCGTCATAAGAGAGGAAAGGAGGGAAGGCAATGAATTGTGATAAAGTGAAAGAGCTGCTCTGGGCGTATTTGGAAAACAAAACCACGGCAGAGGAAACAGCAGAAATCGAAACGCATCTGGAAGGCTGTGCGGCTTGCAGAGAAGAGCTGGCGCAGCAGAAGGAAATGAAAAACGCTTTGGCGAGCCTTCCTGACGAGGAACTCCCTGAAGGCTATCATACAGAGCTGATGCAGAAGCTGCAGGCGGAACGCAAGATTGTGCCTTTCCCTGCAAAGAAGAAGCATGGCTGGAAGCAGATGAGCATGATCGCGGCGGCGGTGCTTGTGGTTGTGGTGGCAGGCGGCACGAGGGGGATGCTGGAAATGCGGCAGAACCAGAACGAGGAGATAGAGCAGATTCTGTTTGAGAATACTGCGCTGACGGCGGATACGGGCGAGGAAGCGGCAGAACAGATTGCGGCGGACAGCGCGACAGAGAACAATGCGGCGGAAAAATCCGATACCAAGGAGGATTTTTCTGAGCAGGAAACAAAGAAGGTAAAAAAACCTGTTTCGCAGAAAGTAGCACCAAAAGAAACAACTCCGAAAGAAACAACTCCGAAAGAAACAACTCCGAAGGAAACGGCAAAGTCTTTTCTGCCGGAGGGAGCGGCAACCATGCCGAAAGCAGCTTTATATGCAAGTGAAGCGGAAAATGCGATGGACAGCGAGACATTGGTGAGCGGCACACGCGCTGCGGACAGCGATGCGGCGGACAGCATGACACTTCAGGTGGCGGAAAAAGAGACAGCCTTGCAGGCAATTCGTAAGAGCATAGAGGAAGCCGGCGGTTATGAGGGAAGCAGTGTGGATGATGTGATTCAGGCGGTGATTCCTGTGGCAAATTATGCGGATTTTCTGGAGCAGGTCGGCAAGCTGGGCGAAATACAGGCGCTTTTCCAAGGCGAGGCGGACGGTGCATCGCACACAATCAGCATTTCGGTAACGGAAAAATAAAAAGGGACACGGTGGATTTTTGCGAGAAAAGCCGTGTTCTTTTTTTGCTGAAATTTTCTTGGGGACAGAGAATTTTGATATGTTTTGCAAAAAATAGCTTGACAAATCTCTGACAAACGCATATACTGGTCTCGTAAATAAATAGAATCTTCAGGGCAGGGTGAAAGTCCCTACCGGTGGTACAGCCCACGAGCCGCAAGGCATGATTCGGTGAAACTCCGAAGCCGACAGTATAGTCTGGATGAAAGAAGATGGATGAACGTAGGAAAAGTGTTTCTTTTCTGTGTCTTTTTGAGATATCTGCTCTGGATTGTTTTTGAACATTCCGGAGCTTTTCTTATTTGGGCACAGGGAGTCTTTTGGTGTGTGTTTCTGATGCTCTGAGCGATTCTGTTCGGAGCATTTTTTATTTTGTATTTTTGAAATCTGTCTGGAGGGATTCTATGAAGGATTCAGAATATATGGAGCTTGCACTCATGCTTGCGAAAAATGGGCTCGGATGGACGGCACCGAACCCGATGGTAGGGGCAGTGCTTGTGAAGGATGGTGAAATCATCGGTCAGGGGTGGCATGAAAAATGCGGTGAGCCGCATGCAGAGCGAAACGCATTGGCAAATTGCAAAAAATCGCCGCAGGGAGCGACGCTTTATGTCACATTAGAGCCTTGCTGCCATCAGGGTAGACAGCCGCCCTGTGTAGATGCCATTCTGGAGGCAGGCATTCGGCGCGTGGTGGTCGGTTCGGCAGACCCCAATCCGCTTGTGGCAGGAAAGGGAATTCGGATTTTGCGAGAGCATGGCATAGAGGTAACGGAGCACATGCTGGAGGAGGAATGTGATCGCTTGAATGAGGTGTTTTTCCACTATATTCAAACAAAGCGTCCCTTTGTGGTAATGAAATATGCGATGACGATGGACGGAAAAATTGCAACCTACACAGGTGCATCCAAATGGATTACATCGGAAACGGCAAGAGCACATGTGCAAGAGCAAAGGCATAAATATACTGCAATTATGGTGGGTGTGGGAACGGTATTGGCAGATAATCCCATGCTGAATTGCAGGATGGAGGGCGGAAAAAATCCGATTCGCATTATTTGCGATACACACCTTCGCACACCGTTGGATACGCAAATTGTTGCAACGGCGAAGGAAATACCGACCATCCTTGCAACCTGCTGTGCGGATAGGGAAAAACAGGAGGCATATCTGGCGGCAGGCTGTCAAATCCTACAGGTGAACGAAAAAAACGGGCATGTTGATTTGCAGGAATTGATGCAAAAATTAGGTGAGCGGGAAATTGACAGCATTCTGATAGAGGGTGGCGGCACACTCCATTGGACAGCATTGGAGGAAGGCATTGTGCAAAAGGTACAGGCATATATCGCACCGAAATTATTCGGCGGACGGACGGCAAAAACCCCCATCGAGGGGCAGGGCGTTGCAACGCCGGCGGAGGCATTTTATTTAAAGAACAGCAAAATCATTCCTCTGGGAGAGGATTTTCTGATAGAGAGCGAGGTGAGCAGAGATGTTCACGGGAATTGTTGAGGAAATCGGAAGGGTTGAGAGAATCAAGCACGGACAGCATTCTGCGGTCTTGACCATTCATGCGGATACGGTTTTGGAGGGAACCAAAATCGGTGACAGCATTGCGGTCAACGGCATTTGCCTGACGGTAACAGAGCTATTTTCGCATGGCTTTTCCGCAGATGTGATGCACGAAACGCTGAACCGTTCCTCTCTGGCAGGGCTGACAATGGGAACGCCTGTGAATCTGGAAAGAGCTATGGCGGCAGACGGACGCTTTGGCGGGCATATCGTTGCAGGCCATGTAGACGGTGTGGGAAAGGTGATCCGCGTGCGTCGGGATGATACAGCCATTTGGTATACCATACAGGCGAAGGCGGAGCTGATGCGATATATCGTTGAAAAGGGCTCCATAACCATTGACGGCATTAGCCTGACAGTGGCGGAGGTCGGAGAAAGCGAGTTTTCCATTTCTGCCATTCCGCATACGGTCAGCCAAACCATTTTGAAGAACCGCAGAGAAGGCGATTTGGTAAATCTGGAAACGGATATCATTGGAAAATATGTAGAAAAGCTGATTTGTCCGAAAGCAGAGCAGCAGCCGAAAAATACAATTACAATGGATTTTTTATCGAAATACGGATTTTAAGGAGGAGAATACATCATGCAGTTTAACACAGTAGAGGAAGCGCTGGAGGAATTGCGCAACGGCAAAATCATTTTGGTAACAGATGATCCCGATAGGGAAAACGAAGGGGATTTCATCTGCGCGGCAGAATTTGCAACCACAGAAAACATCAACTTCATGGCATGCTATGGCAAGGGCTTGATTTGTATGCCTATGTCTGAGGAATATGTGCGGAAATTGCGGATTCCGCAGATGGTACAGCAGAATACGGATAATCACGAAACAGCATTTACGGTTTCCATCGACCATGTGGCAACCACAACAGGCATTTCTGCGGCAGAACGCTCTATCACAGCGCTTGCATGCGTTTCGGATGATGCAAAGCCTGAGGATTTCCGCAGACCGGGTCACATGTTCCCTCTCCTGGCAAAGAAAAACGGCGTTCTGGAACGGGAAGGGCACACCGAAGCAACCGTTGATTTATGCAGACTGGCAGGCTTGAAGGAATGTGGGCTGTGCTGCGAAATCATGCGTGAGGATGGTACCATGATGCGTACGCCTGAGCTGATGAAGCTGGCAAAGCAATGGGATATCAAATTCATTACCATTCGGGATTTGCAGAATTACCGCAAATGCCATGAAAAGCTGGTAGAACAGAAGGCAGCTGTTAAAATGCCCACGAAATACGGTGATTTTATGGCGTATGGCTTCGTCAATCTGCTGAATGGCGAGCATCATGTAGCACTGGTAAAGGGCGATATCGGCGATGGCAAGGATGTGCTTTGCAGAGTTCATTCCGAGTGCCTGACAGGGGATACCTTCGGCTCCCTGCGGTGCGACTGCGGACAGCAGTTTGCCGCTGCTATGACGCAGATTGAAAAGGAAGGGCGCGGCATCCTGCTTTATATGCGGCAGGAGGGGCGCGGCATCGGCTTAATCAATAAGCTGCGCGCCTATGAATTGCAGGAGCAGGGTATGGATACCTTGGAAGCAAATCTTTCCCTTGGCTTCAAGGGCGACCAGAGAGAATACTATATCGGCGCACAGATTCTGCGCGAATTGGGCGTAAAAAGCATGCGTCTTTTGACCAACAATCCCGATAAGGTATATCAGCTGGAGGAATTTGGGATTGAAATTACAGAGCGCGTGCCGATCCAGATGGATGCAACAACACATGATTTATTCTATCTGAAAACAAAACAGGAACGCATGGGGCATTATCTGAAATATTAAAGAATCTGAAATATTAAGGAAAAAATGAAAGAAAAGAGGGAATAAAAATGAAAACATTTGAAGGTAAACTGGTATCGAAGCAGATTAAAATCGGTATTGTAGCGGCAAGATTCAACGAATTTATCACAGCAAAGCTGTTGAGCGGCGCGATGGACGGTCTGGTGCGGCATGATGTAGCGGAAGAGGATGTCAACGTGGCATGGGTGCCCGGCGCATTTGAAATTCCCCTGATTGCATCCAAAATGGCGAAAAGCGGCAAATATGATGCTGTGATTTGCTTAGGCGCAGTGATTCGTGGCTCCACCAGCCATTATGATTTTGTCTGCAACGAGGTTTCCAAGGGGATTGCGGCGGTTTCTCTGGAAACAGGCATTCCTGTGATGTTTGGCGTGCTGACAACGGAAAACATCGAACAGGCGATTGAACGTGCCGGCACAAAAGCAGGCAACAAGGGCTACGATTGTGCGGTCAGCGCGATTGAGATGGTAAACCTGATTCGGGAACTGGAGAAATAAAAGGGCTCTTCGGATATAGATTTGGCAAATAGGCTGCTTCTGCTATTAAATAGGTAGAAACAGCCTATTTTATTGTAGAAAAAGCGGAAAAAGACAAATGTCCACTAGACAGAATGCACAAAAACGTGTAGACTATATTGTAAAATTTGAGGGATATGCTTTAGCGTTCTACTTGACTAAAGCGTTAAAATGCGATACACTATTTTCAGAACAGAAAGGGTGTGGAATTTGAATGAAACCGGAAGAAATGCTTTTGAAAAAAGAGGAGCGGGTCAGCTTCAGCCTGCGTGCCTTATTTGAACAATATGGCTATCGAAAATTTAAGATGAGCAAATTTGAGGAGTACGATTTTTATGCGGAGAACAGAAGCTTTCTGCACAGCGAAGCCATCCTGACCTTTACGGGACTGGACGGCAAGCTTTTGGCACTCAAGCCGGATGTGACCCTTTCTATTGTGAAGAATACGAAGGGAAGCCGAGATACGGCAGAACGCGTGTATTATAACGAAAATGTATACCGTGCCAGAAAGGGCGCAGGTGAATACAAGGAAATCATGCAGGTTGGCTTGGAATATATCGGCGAGGTGGATGCATACGCCACGCTTGAGGTGCTTTTACTGGCGCAGAAAAGCCTGAAAACCATCAGCGACGCTTACATACTGGACGTTTCTCACATGGGCTTTGTGGCAGGGCTGATGGAGGAGGTTGCTTTGCCTTATGCACAGCAGGATAGAATCCTCGATTGCATCAGCGAGAAGAATATTAACGGGATTCGCGCAGTTTGTAAGGAAAACGGCGTTGCGGCGGATTTGACTGAGAGATTGGAGGGACTGGCGAGTCTGTATGGCAGTCTGGAGGAAACCCTGCCGCAGGCGAAGGCACTTTGCTGTAATGAAAAAATGGAGCAGGCGGTGCAGGAGCTGGGAAATATCCTGCGGTGTCTGAAAATCGGCGGCAATGAGGAAAAGGTGAACCTCGATTTTTCCATCGTGAACGATATGGATTACTATACGGGCATCATTTTTCAGGGCTTTATCAACGGTGTGCCCAGCAGCATTCTCAGCGGCGGCAGATATGACAACCTGCTGCGGAAATTGGGTAAGGATGCGGATGCCATCGGCTTTGCGGTTTATCTGGATTTGTTGGAACGCTTTGATTCCAAGGAAAAGGAATACGATGTGGATACACTCCTGCTTTATGAGGAGGGCGCGGATGTGGCGGCTCTGGCGCAGGCGGCGCAGATGCTGACCGATAACGGGCAGAGCGTTCTGGTGCAGAGAAAAAATACGGGAAACGTGAAATATAAGCAGCTGCTTTGTATGAAGGATAGGGGGCTTGAAATCGTTGCGGAACTGGATTAACATCGCACTGCCGAAGGGCAGATTAGGCGAAAAGGCGTATGATATTTTTGAGGCAATCGGCTATGGCTGTCCTTCTATTCATGAGGGCGGCAGAAAGCTGATTTTTGAAAACGAGGAAAACGGCGTGCGGTATTTCTGGGTAAAGCCCTCGGATGTGGCGGTTTATGTGGAACGCGGCGCGGCGGATATCGGTGTAGTCGGGAAGGATATTCTTCTGGAGCAGTCCTCGGATGTGTATGAGCTCTTGGATTTAGGCATGGGCAAATGCCGCATGGCGGTGGCAGGCGTGAAGGGAGAACGTCCCGATGGGGGACATACCCTGCGCGTGGCAACAAAATTCCCCAATATCGCAAGAGAATTTTACAGAAAGCAGAGCAGAGAAATTGATATTATCGAATTACATGGTTCGATTGAGATTGCCCCGATTCTGAAAATGAGTCATGTCATTGTAGATATCGTGGAAACGGGAACAACCCTCCGAGAGAATAATCTTGAGGTGATTGAAACGGTTGTGCCAATCAGCGCAAGGCTGATTGCGAATAAGGTCAGCTATAAGTTCAATAATGCAAGGATTCGCGAGCTGTGCGACAGGATTGCGGAGAATCTGGAAAAAAAAGACTGATAAGAAGAAATGAGGTGAAGGCATGATTCGAACCTATGCTTACAAAGACATTAAAATAGGAGAAATTTTTGCAAGAGAGGAAGAAAAAACGAATGTGGCGGACGTGGTTTCGGAGATTATCGCAGAGGTACGCAAAGGCGGCGATGCGGCACTGAAACGCTATGCAGAGCAATTCGATGGCGCGGCACCTGCGGTGTTTGAGGTTTCCGAGGAGGAACGGGCGGCGGCGTATGCACAGGCGGACGCGGCGTTTCTGGAGGTTTTAAAGGAAGCGGCGGCGCATATTCGTGCCTTCCATGAAAAGCAGAAACGGATGGATTTTGTGCTGACGGAGCGCGAGGGTGTTGTGCTTGGGCAGAAAATTATTCCTCTGGACAGAGTGGGACTTTATGTCCCCGGGGGGACGGCAAGCTATCCCTCTACGGTGCTGATGGATTGTATTCCTGCAAAGATAGCAGGGGTCAAGGAGGTTTGCATGGTAACGCCGGCGAAGGATGGGAAATTAAACCCCGATATCATTGCGGCGGCGGAAATCGCAGGGGTTGACCGTATTTTCAGAATCGGCGGCGCACAGGCGGTTGCGGCGCTTGCGTATGGCACGGAAAGCATCCCTCGTGTGGATAAAATCGTAGGCCCCGGCAATGCCTTTGTTGCAGAAGCGAAAAAGCAGGTGTTCGGGCAGGTTTCGATTGATATGATTGCAGGGCCGAGCGAAATTCTTGTGATTGCAGATGGCAATTCCGATGCGGAAATCATTGCGGCGGATTTGCTTTCGCAGGCGGAGCATGACAAAATGGCTTCGGCGGTTCTGGTGACGGAAAGCGAAGCCTTGGCACAGGCGGTAACGGCAGAGCTGGAACGGCAGATTGCACTGCTCCCCAGAACGGAAATCGCAAGAGCATCCATTGACAATAACGGAAAGATTATTCTGGTAAAGGATATCGCGGAAGCCATCGCGGTTTCCAATGAAATTGCACCGGAGCATCTGGAGGTTTCGGTGGATGAGCCGTTTCGTTATTTGGCGGATATCCGCCATGCCGGCTCGATTTTCCTTGGAAGAAACGCACCCGAAGCCTTGGGAGATTATTTCGCAGGGCCGAACCATACCCTGCCGACAAGCGGTACGGCGCGGTTTTCCTCTCCCTTGGGCGTGGATGATTTTGTGAAGCGTTCTTCCTTTACTTACTATACAAAAGAGGCACTGGCGGCGGAGGCGGAGAAAATCGGTTTCTTTGCCAGAAGAGAGGGCTTGGAGGCACATGCCCGTTCCGCTCTGGTGCGAAAAGATAAGGGGGTTATCCAATGAGCAGATTTATGAGTCCCCGTTTTACGGGCTTGGAGGCATATACACCCGGCGAACAGCCACAGGATCAGCAGTATGTAAAGCTGAATACGAATGAATCGCCCTATCCGCCCTCGCCTGCGGTGGTGGCGGCGATTTCTGCCGAGGAGGTCAGCAGGCTGAACCTTTACCCCGACCCGACAGGCAGGGTGCTGAAGGAAAAGCTGGCGGCGCTTTATGGCGTGAAAGCAGAAAATATCTTCCTTTCCAACGGCTCGGATGATATTCTGAATTTCGCCTTCATGGCGTTTTGCGACAGCGAAAGAGGGGCGGCATTCCCCGAAATCAGCTATGGTTTTTATCCTGTTTATGCCGACCTTTATCATGTGGACTGTGTGAAAATCCCTCTGAAAGAGGATTTTGGCGTGGATTATCGGGATTACTGCAATATCGACAGAATGGTTGTGATTGCGAACCCCAATGCGCCCACAGGGATGGAAATTTCCCTTGCGGAGATTGAGGAAATTCTGAAAACGAACCCGAACCGAATTGTGCTGATTGATGAGGCGTATATTGATTTCGGCGGCACCAGCTGTGTGGATTTGATTCGGAAATACGATAACCTGCTTGTGGTACAGACCTATAGTAAATCGCGCTCCATGGCAGGGGCAAGATTGGGCTTTGCCATTGCAGATGCAGGCATCATTGCGGATCTGGAAAAAATCAAGTATTCCACGAATCCCTATAATATCAACCGTTTGACACTGCTTGCAGGCGAAGCGGCGGTGGAAAGCAATGCTTATTATGTGGAAAATGCGAAGAAAATTGCGGCAACCAGAGATATGACGACTCAAAAACTCCGCGAGATGGGCTTTACCGTTCTGGATTCCAAGGCGAATTTTATTTTTGCAAAAAGCAACGCCGTCAGCGGCAGGGTGCTTTATGAGGAATTGAAGAAAAAAGGCGTTCTGGTGCGCTTCTGGGGCAAGGAAAAAATTGAGGACTTCCTGCGCATTACCATCGGCACGCCCGAACAGATGGAGGTTTTATTTGCGAAAGCAGCGGAGATTTTGCAGGAGCAGAAAGGGGATTGACATGAGACAAAGCGAGATTATCAGAAAAACCGCGGAAACGGATATTTGCCTTTCCCTTTTGCTGGATGGGTCGGGAAGGAGCAGTGTGAACACAGGCGTTGGCTTTCTTGACCACATGCTGACGCTTTTCGCAAAGCATGGCAGATTTGATTTGGATGTGGTCTGCAAGGGCGATATTGAGGTGGATGACCACCATTCCGTAGAGGATATCGGGATTTGTCTGGGACAGGCGTTTGCCGATGCTCTGGGCGAGGGCAGAGGAATTGCCCGTTACGGGGACATCACTCTGCCGATGGATGAAGCGCTGCTTCTGGCGGCGGTTGACCTTGGCGGCAGAAGTCATCTGGAATATGGTCTGGAAATTCCGACGGAAAAGGTTGGCACGTTTGATACGGAATTGGTGGAGGAATTTTTCATTGCCTTTGTGCGAAATGCAAAGCTGAATCTGCATCTCTTACAATTCAGAGGAAAAAATTCCCACCACATTATAGAAGGAGCCTTCAAGGCAACGGCGCGCGCCTTAGCGAAGGCAGTCGCGGTGCAGAAGGATTATGCGGATGAAATTCCATCCACGAAGGGGGTGCTTTGATGATTGCGATTATTGATTACGGCGTGGGGAATCTGTTTTCCCTGCAAAGCTCTCTGAAATTCATCGGGGCAGACGCGGAGGTCACGAATGATATTGCCAAAATCAAGGCGGCGGATAGAATCATCCTGCCCGGCGTGGGTGCGTTTGCGGATGCGATTCGGAAGCTGCGTGAAAGCGGCATGGAGCAGGTTGTTCTGGAGGAAGCGGCAAACGGCAAACCCTTGCTTGGCATTTGCTTAGGGATGCAGATGCTTCTGGAAAAAAGTTACGAATATGGCGAGCATGCAGGCTTAGGCTTGGTTGGCGGCAGTGTAAAGCCCATTGCGCCTATGATTGGGGAAGGGCTGAAGGTGCCGCATATTGGGTGGAATCGGCTGATTTTTCCGAAGGGCAGAGAAAAATCTAAGCTGTTTCAATACATCAATGAGGGCGACTGTGTCTATTTTGTACATTCCTACGCAGGGGTGGATTGTGATGCCTTTGTTTCTGCGAGAACGGAATACGGCGCAGAGCTGACAGCGGCGGTGGAGCGCGGCAATGTATACGGCACGCAGTTTCATCCCGAAAAAAGCGGCGAGGTCGGCTTGCAGATTCTAAAGGCATTTTGCGAATTGTAAGAAAGGGGGAAGGATTCGATGGAATTATTTCCTGCGATTGATTTGATTGACGGCTGTGCGGTGCGCCTGGTGAAGGGCGATTATGCACAGAAAACGATATACAGCGAGAATCCTGCGGCAGTAGCGCGCTCCTTTGCGGCGGCAGGGGCGAAATATCTCCATGTGGTTGATTTGGAGGGCGCGAAGAACGGCGGTACGCCTAATCTGGAAACCATCCGCACGATTGTGAGGGAAAGCGGGCTTCTGGTTGAGGTCGGCGGCGGCATCCGTTCCGAGGAAGTCATCAAGACCTATCTGGATGCAGGCGTATTCCGTGTGATTCTGGGGACAGCGGCGGTGCAGAACCCTGCCTTTCTGGAGGAAATGGTGCGGAAATACGGTGAGAAAATCGCGGTCGGCGTAGATATCAAGGATGGAAGGGTTGCCATCAAGGGCTGGACAGAGGTTTCCGAGGAAAGCTGCTTTGCCTTCTGCGAAAAGCTGCAGAAAATCGGCGTGAAAACGATTATCTGCACGGATATTTCCAAGGATGGTCTGCTTTCCGGCACGAATCTGGAATTATATCGACAGCTTTCCGAAAAATGCAAGGTGGATATCGTTGCAAGCGGCGGTGTAACTACGCTGGATGATGTGAAAAAACTTGCGGAGATGAAGCTTTATGGCGCGATTCTCGGCAAGGCACTTTATACGGGCAATATTGACCTCGCGGCTGCCGTGACACTCACAAAGGAGGGAAACGAATGATTACAAAAAGAATCATCCCCTGTCTGGATGTCAAGGATGGCAGAGTAGTCAAGGGGGTCAAGTTTGAAGGGCTTTCGGATGTTTCCTCTCCTGTGGAGCTAGGGAAATACTACAGCGACTGCGGCGCAGATGAATTGGTGTTTTATGACATTACGGCATCGGCGGAGGGCAGGGTGCTGTTCACCGATATCCTGACAGAGGTGGCGCAGAATATCTTCATTCCGCTGACGGTTGGCGGCGGCATCAACACCCTGGAGGACTTTGACCGCGTGCTGAAATGCGGCGCGGATAAGGTGAGCGTGAACAGCGGCGCAATCAGAAACCCTGAGCTGATTCGCGAGGCGGCGCAGAAATACGGCAATCAGTGTGTGGTGCTTTCTGTGGATGTGAAGCGCGTGGATGGGAAATTCATGGTATTTGCCAAGGGCGGCAGAGAAAACACCGGCATGGAGGCATTGCCTTGGATTGCGCGCTGCGTCGAAATGGGCGCAGGCGAGGTGGTTGTCAACAGCATTGATACGGACGGCGTGAAGCAGGGGTTTGATTTAGAGCTGCTGAAGGAGGTCTGCGCTTTGGTGAATGTGCCCGTGATTGCATCGGGCGGCGCAGGCTGTATCGAGGATTTTGTGACGCTGTTCCGGGAAATTCCCGATATTGATGCAGGGCTTGCGGCATCCATCTTCCATTTCGGTGAGGTGGAAATTTCCGCATTGAAGGAACGGCTTGCGGCGGAGGGCATTATCGTCCGCAGATAAGAGAAGGAAGGGAGAGAAAACCGTGGTAAACATAGATGAATTGCGTTTTGATGAAAAAGGGTTGATTCCTGCGGTTGTAGTGGATACCTACAGCAAAAAGGTTTTGACCGTGGCATATATGAACAAGGAAAGCCTTGCCATCAGCATGAAGGAGGGCAGAACCTGCTTTTGGTCGCGCTCTCGTCAGGAGCTTTGGCGCAAGGGCGAAACGAGCGGCAATGTGCAGCATATTGTCTCCATTACGGCGGACTGCGACAGGGACGCGCTGACGGTTGAGGTTGTGAAGGAAGGCCCTGCCTGCCATCTGGGGACAGAATCCTGCTTCTCCGATTTCGTGTATCTGAATCCTGCGTATCAGTCCTTCTCGGTGGATGGCTTGATGGAAATGCTGGAGGGCAGAAAAAAGGAAAAGCCCGAAGGCTCTTATACGACCTACCTTTTTGAAAAGGGCTTGGATAAGATTCTGAAAAAGGTCGGCGAGGAATGTACTGAGGTTATCATTGCGGCAAAGGCGGAGGACAGAGCCGAAACGATTTATGAAATTGCGGATTTGACGTACCATGTGATGGTGCTGATGACAGAGCAGGGGATTTCCCTTGCGGATATCCGCAAGGAGCTGGCAAAGAGACACATCATTGACCATAAGGTAAAGCAGGAGAAGATGACAAAATGAGATTTCCGAACATGAATTTTCATACCCACACCACCTACTGCGACGGGAAGGAAACGGCGGAGCAGATGGTGCAGGCGGCGATTGCGAAGGGCTTTACGCGCCTTGGCTTTTCGGGGCATGGGTTCAATGATTTCCGCCCGGAGGATCAGGAGGTCTGGTGCATGCGTCCGGAGGATGTGCCGAAATATCAGGCGGAGGTGCGCGCCCTTGCGGAAAAGTATCAGGATAAGATTGAAATTCTCTGCGGCGTGGAGCAGGATGCCTGTTCGACTGCGCTGACAGAGGGCTTTGATTATGTGATTGGCTCTGTGCATTATGTGGAGAAGAACGGGATGTATTACTGCGTGGACGAAAGCCCTGAGGTGCTGGAGCAGGGCATCCGCGAGGGCTTCGGCGGTGATGTATATGCGCTGACGAAGCGGTTCTTTGAGATAGAGGCGGAGGTAGTCTCCCGAACAAATGCGACCTTTATCGGACATTTTGACCTTGTGACGAAATTCAACGAGGGCAGCCGTTACTTTGACCCCATGGATAAACGTTACAGAACGGCGGCGCTTTCCGCAATGGATGCCCTTTTGGAAACAGGAAGGCCGTTTGAAATCAATACCGGCGGTATGTATCGCGGTCTGCGGACGGAGCCGTATCCCTCCTTGCAGCTTCTGCGTGATTTGAAGGAGCGAAGGGGGAAAATACTGCTTTCCAGTGACAGCCATAACGGGGCTTCTCTTGGCTTCCGTTTTGCCGAGGTGGCGCAGGCGGCGAAGGAGATAGGCTTTGACTCTGTTCTGGTGCTGAAAAAGGACGGCTGGGAGGAGTTTAAATTATTATAGGAACTTAAATTATTATAAAAGAGGAATTAAAAAATGCTGTCTGCAAAGGAAAATCTGCAAACAGCATTTTATTTTTGATGAAGCTTTGATGTTTTCAGCCGTTACAGCGGAACTTTGCCGCCACATCGGGATTTTTTTCGGCATATTCTGCCGCCATATCTGCCAGAGTGATATTATCTACAACCTCATCCAGTGCCACCTTCATTTTCTTCCAGATGGAAAGGGAAACGCAGTGGTCGGAATTGGCGCAGTTGGGATGGTCAACACAGTCCACAGGGGACAGAGAGCCTTCCAGCACACGCAGTATCTCGCCGACGGTGGTTGCTTCGGGAGGATTGGTCAGCGTATAGCCGCCCTGTGCGCCACGGAAGCTTTTTACCAGACCGGACTTGGTCAGTGGGTTGATAATCTGTTCCAGATATTTTTCGGAAATACCCTGATCCTTGGCGATTGTCTTTAAGGGAATCGTGCCATTGTTGTAATTCAAAGCCAGTGCAAGCATCAGACGGATGCCGTAACGGCCTCTTGTTGAAATCTTCATAAGGTCACCTCGCTCGTCTTTCGTATGATTTCGGTGGGTATGATGTTACGCTTCTTCCTGCCAGCCCTTGCAGATATCGACCCATTCTACGCAGTTGCCGTAATGATAAAGCTCATCGCAGGTCAGCTCGATTGCGGAATTGCTGCTGCCTGCCGCAGGGAATACGGTATCAAAGCGCTTCATAGAGATATCGGCATAAGCCTTTGTGCCTTCGGGCAATGCGAAGGGACAGACACCGCCGACAGCATGACCGGTTGCTTCTAGGGTTTCTTCAGGAGAGAGCATTTTTGCCTTTAGACCAAAGGTATCCTTGAATTTGCGGTTATCAATCTTGGTATCGCCTGCAACACAGATAACGATGGGGCCCTCCTTGCTCATCAGACAAAGCGTTTTTGTGATGCGTGCAGGGATAACGCCTGCTGCCTGTGCCGCCAGCTCAACGGTTGCGCTGGATTGCTCAAATTCAATAACCTCCTTGGGGCAGTTCATATTCTTCAGATATGCTCTTACTTTTTCGATAGACATGGTACCTCTCCTTTGTTTCCTTTTTGTTTCATTTTGTTTCTTTTTGCTATTTTATCGGGGAAATTTCTCCGAATGGTTTCTATTCATACTCAGCATAGCAGAAAAGCAGCCTTTATGCAAGCAAAATACTAGGAAAACAAGGAAAAGAAAAAGTGGTTGTTTTTTTAAGAAACCTATGGTAAAATATTTTTAAACTTTGCTTATGGCGTGATTGCAAAGCAAAGCGATTGCATCGGTATTGTTATGCAAAGTCTTTAAGAATTCCTAACCATGCGAAAGACGAAGCGATGATGATACAAGGAAAGGCCCTTTTATATCCCCGTATAAGAGGGCTTTTTATTTTTTGGAGGGCTTTTTATTAGGTATAATTTTTTTCGGGGAAACAGAAGACGGATTTTGTGTTCTCATTCTTGACGAAGGAATTTTCAGATGCTATACTCAAACTTGATTTAATATGGAATAAGAATCGAGGAATGAATATGATTCGAAATATACTGGAATATCTGGAGAAGACGGCGAAACGCCTGCCTGATAAAATCGCTTTTTCCGGTGCGGAGGGGACGATTACCTTTGCAGAGCTGGAGGAGACGGCAAAGCGCATCGGCACATACCTGACACGATTCGGCGGCAGAAGCTGCCCAATCGCGGTGATGATGCAGAAAACGCCTGTTTCTGTGGCGGCATTTCTGGGTGCGGTCTACAGCGGCAATTTCTATACGCCCATTGATGTGACCATGCCGAAGGAGCGTGTGCTTTCTATTCTGCATACCTTACAGCCGCAGGTGCTTCTGATTGATGAAAAAAGCCGAAAGGCGGCAAATCATCTGGGCTATGA
Source organism: Clostridium sp. MCC345 (assembly GCF_018785345.1). NCBI lineage: Bacteria > Bacillati > Bacillota > Clostridia > Eubacteriales > Clostridiaceae > Clostridium > Clostridium sp. MCC345. The sequence continues at coordinate 71,987 of NZ_WQPP01000017.1, read as the reverse complement.
GGGGGAAATCATCGTTCTGGAGGAGCTTCTGGAAACGGAAATTGATGATGCACTTTTGCGGAAAATCCGCCGCTCTGTGATTGATACAGACCCTCTGTATGCGCTTTTTACCAGCGGCTCAACAGGGGTACCCAAGGGCGTTGTCATCAGCCACCAAGCTGTTGTGAATCTGACGGAATGGTACACCGAAGCGTTTTCCATTTCCGATGCGGAAATCATCGGCAATCAGGCACCGTTTTATTTTGATTCCTCTGTAAAGGATTTGTACGCGGTGCTGAAAACGGGCGCGCAGATGGAAATTATCCCGAAGATGCTTTTTTCCTTCCCGAAAAAGCTTCTGGAATATCTGGAGGAAAAGCAGATTAACTATATCGACTGGGTGCCTTCTGCACTGTGTATTGTGGTGAATACAGGGGCGCTGGAGAATTTCCAACCCTCCTATCTGAAGAAGATTATGTTCTGCGGCGAGGCAATGCCGACCAAGCAGTTCAATCAGTGGAGAGAAAAATATCCCGATGCTATGTTTGCGAATATCTATGGCCCGACGGAAACAACGGTGGACTGCACCTATTATATTGTAGACAGGGAATTTGCGGATGATGAGCCTCTGCCAATCGGCTATGGCTGCCGCAATACGGATGTATTCATTTTGAATGGGGACAGGCTTGCGGCAGAGGGGGAAAGCGGTGAGCTTTGCGTGCGTGGCAGATGCCTTGCGCTTGGCTATTATAATAACCCCGAAAAAACGGCAGAAGCCTTTATCCAGAACCCTTTGAATCCGTATTATCCCGAAAAAATTTATAAAACGGGAGATATTGTGAAATATAATGAACGGGGCGAAATCGTCTTTCTGGCAAGGAAGGATCATCAGATTAAGCACATGGGACACCGCATTGAGCTGGGCGAGATTGAAACAGCTGTCAATTCCATTGAGGGGATTGAAACGGGCGTTTGCCTTTATGACGAAGGAACACAGCGGATTCTGCTGTTCTACTGCGGCACGGAGGAAATGACACAGGCATATATTCTGAAATGCCTGCGCGATAAGGTGCCGAAATATATGTTCCCGAATCTGATGTTAAAATTGGAAAAAATTCCCCAGACTTTGAATGGAAAGATAGACAGATTGGCTTTAAAGGAGTATTATGATAACGATAAGCAAAATACCTGATGGAAAAAGCTGGGTAGATGCAATCGCTCAGTATCGTTCCAAAGGAATGCGGACAAATTTTTACGCTGCGGCGGAGGAATTCCTTCCGCAGTTGCAGTGGCTTTCCGAACTGAAATTTGACGGCGGCTGTTATCTGTTCCATGAAAAGGAAAAGCAGATTGACCTGTATTTCTTTCTGGAGCAGGGGAGAAAGGCGGAACAAATCCCTGTGTTTGACAAGTCTGTACTTCTGGAGCAGGTCGGCGTGACGAAAGCACCGCCTGATTTGGCAGAATGGGAGGAAATCGGCTTTGTGCGCTATTTGCAGCGAAAACGGCTCTTTCTTTCCGCAAGGAATGTGGAAAAAACAGAACGCGTACCTTCCTTTGCAAAAGAAGAAGAAGCGGAAACAATTCTCGCGTTGATGCAGCAGTCCTTTGAGCCGTATACCTCGGCTTTGCCCGATTTGGACACCCTGCGGCAGGATATCCGTGAAAACCGTGTGCTTGCGGCAAGGGAGGGGGAGAAGCTTCTTGGTTTTCTGCGCTTCGGCAGAGAAAAGAAGGTATCCGTCCTCTGGCAGATTGCGGTTGCGCTGGATGGCAGAGGAAAGGGCATTGGAAGCGGTCTGGTGCAGGATTGGCTTGTCATAGAGAGAGATGAGGCTGCAAAATTTCAGCTTTGGGTGCGGGAGGATAACCCTTCTGCGTTAAGGATGTATGAAGCATCGGGCTTTTTGCCGGACGGCAGAATCGCTCCGGTGATGATGAAAAAGTAAGAGAGAGAAAGGAAATGAAACATGGAAACATTACTGAAAATTCTGGCAGAACTGAGACCTGACGTAGATTTTGAGGAGAACAAGGAATTGGTTGACAGCGGCGAGCTGGATTCCTTCGATATTGTTTCTCTGGTAGGCGAGCTGTGCGATGAATACGATATCGAAATCGGCGCAGATGAAATTGTTCCCGAAAACTTTAACTCTGTAGAAGCAATCTGGGCATTGGTGCAGAGATTGCAGGAGGACTAATCAATAAGAATTATGGAGGAGTAAAGCGGTATGGCATTTACATCATTTCGATTTATCGTTTTTCTTGTACTGGCTGCCGCAGCATATTTCCTGACACCGAAGCGTTGCCGATGGGTAACGCTTTTTGTTGCTAACTATGTATTTTATTTTATTTCCGGTGGGCGGATTTTTATTTATCTGCTGGCAACCACGGTGACTACATATCTGGCAACGGTGAAAATCGGGGATATGGCGGCGAAAAACAAGATTGCCTTTAACGAGGCAAAGGCGGAATTGGATAAAGAGGGCAAAAAGGCATGGAAAGCCGCCTTTGCAAAGAAAAAGAAGCGGATTCTCATCCCGACCCTGTTGTTCAACTTTGGGATTCTGGCAGTGCTGAAATATTCCGGCTTTGTGACAGAAAACCTGAATCTGCTGTTTGCAAAAATCGGCATTGGGACGGAGCTGCCCGTTTTTCGGTTTCTTCTGCCCTTGGGCATTTCCTTCTATACCTTTCAATCCATGGGGTATCTGATTGATGTTTACAGAGAAAAGCAGGAGCCGGAGCGGAACTTTTGCAAGCTGGCGCTGTTTATTTCCTTTTTCCCTCAGATTGTGCAGGGGCCTATTTCTCGCTTCGGCACATTGGCGGAGCAGCTGTTCCGCGCGAATGAATTTTCCTATACACGCATCAAGTTCGGCGTACAGCTGATGCTCTGGGGTGCGTTCAAGAAAATGGTCATCGCGGATAGAGCGGCGGTTCTGGTGGATAATGCGTTTGGCTTTCCCGAAACCTTCGGCGGCACCTATGTTGCGGCAGCGGCGTTGGCGTACGCCATCCAGATTTACGGCGATTTTTCCGGCGGGATTGATATTGCAACAGGTGCGGCGCAAATTTTTGGCGTAACGCTGGATAAAAACTTTGAACGCCCCTATCTGGCAACCTCAATTCCCGATTATTGGCGCAGATGGCACATGACGCTCGGCGCATGGTTTCGGGATTATGTGTTCTATCCCTTGTCCCTGTCGAAATTCTTTTCCCGTCTGGGGAAGAAATGCAGAGGGATTTTCGGGAATTATATCGGCAAGCTGATTCCCGTGCTGATTCCGCAGTTTATCATATTCTTCCTCATCGGTATCTGGCATGGGGCAGAATGGAAATATATCGCCTTCGGCTGCTATAACGGTACGCTCATCGTGCTTGGTATTCTCTTTGAACAGCCCTTGCAAAAGCTGGTGAAAAGGCTGGCGATTCGCACGGACTGCATCAGCTGGCGGATTTTTCAGGTGCTTCGCACGCTGATTCTGGTTGCAATCGGCAAGATTATCACGCGCGCACCCGGCGTTTCCGCAGCGAAATATATGATTACCTCCATGGTAAAGAACTGGAATACGGATGTCCTGCTTGAGGGCGGACTTTTGACGATGGGTCTGGATGTGAAGGATTTATGGGTGCTGTTCCTGTCCTGTCTGGTTCTGCTTTCTGTCAGCCTGATGCAGGAAAGCGGCATCAGAGTAAGAGAGACCCTCGCGAAGCAGAACCTCTATTTCCGTTGGGTGATTTATCTGGGTGCCTTGTTCTCCCTGATTCTTTTTGGCGTGTATGGCTTGAATTATAACGCCGCTGACTTTATTTACAGGGGGTTCTGAGTATGAATAGGAAAGAGTGTTTGAAAATTATGGTAAGATGTGTTGCATTTGTGGTGGTTTTCTCCATGCTCTTTGGCAATGCGACGGATTTGCTGATGCGGCATGATGATGAATCCAATGAAATTCATGCCTTTTACAGTGAACCGGAGGATACGATAGATGTGCTGTATGTCGGGAGCAGTCCGCTTCTGCGTGGGGTATCTCCGATGGTGATGTGGCAGGAGCATGGCTTTACGGGCTATGTCCGCGCGTCGGCATTGCAGGCACCCTCTGTCAGCTATGGACTTTTGGCGGAGTCGCTGAAATATCAGAATCCCGAGCTGGTAGTTCTGCTCTGCGATAATATCTTTTCGGATTACGATTATGCAGAGCGGGAAGGGGATTTACGCCGTGGACTGGACGGCATGAAGATGTCGAAATATAAGCTGGATATTATCAAAGAGGTGACAGCTGCGGATGAATCGCAGTCCATGCTGTCCTATGCCTTTCCGCTGATGCGCTACCATGACCGCTGGAAGGAAATCAATCTGGCGGAGGATAAGCCGGAGCCCCTGCTGGAGCATTCCTTTAAGAAGGGAAATGTTTATCTTAGAGAGATTGCGCCGCAGGCCTACCCCGAAAACTTCATGGAGCCGACAGGGGAAACTGCCTCCTTTGACGAGAGCGCAAAGGACTATATTGAAAAATCCATCGCGCTTTGCAAGGAAAAGAATATTCCCGTTCTGCTGCTGCATCTGCCGAAAATGAGCTGGACGTATGCGCAGAGCGAGGCACTGGAGGGTTTTGCTGCGGCGCAGGGTGTAACCTATCTGGATCTGGACAGAGCGGAATACAGAGAACAGCTTGGCTTAGACCCGCAGGTTGATTATTATGATCAGGGACACATGAACCTCACGGGGACAATCAAGCTTTCCCGTTGGCTTGGCGCTTGGCTCGATGCGCAGTATAACCTGCCAGACCATAGAGAGGATGCCGCAATCAGCGCGGAATGGAACGCGGATTTCAAGGAATACGCCGAGAAAACAGGCTTACAGGAATAAAAAAGAGAACGATGCTTTTCCCGTGGGGAAGGACACCGTTCTTTTTTATTTGGTGAGATTGAGGACTGTTTTCTTCTGCTTTTTGGCAAGGCTTGCGAATTGCGCTGCGCCGCCCCAATCATGCGTGATATAGGTCACAACGAAATGCGATTGTTTCAGCATCCATTTGTTGCGGTAGGAAATGGCGAAACGTTTCGGAGCGGCTTCAATGCCATCGGGCAGAAGGGAAGGAAAGGGATACGCAAGCTTTTTTGTGGGGAGATAGGCAAGCACCACCGCACAGCGAATGTGGGGGTAGTCCTGCATGAGTTCCGCCAGAGTGGAACGCACCATTGCATCAAATGCGCCATGATTGCCGACATAGAAGGTATCAACGGACTGCGCATCAATCAGATGGATGAGGGCTTGCTTCAGATTTGGCTCTATGGAGGATGGGCAGTCGCGATGCCCAAAGAATGTACAGACAGACATAAACTCACCTCAAAATAATATTACCCATATACGGGTAACTCTATTGTAAATCTTCTTTATTTCATAAGTCAACCCAAATTCGGGTAAGGTGCAATTATTTTGTTGTTATTATCATATCAACCTATATATGGGTAATGATGATAACGAGGCGATAATCATGGACTACTCGGAGATTTACAGAAAACGAATACGAACGCTTTGCGAAGAACGGGGCATTTCCATTAACAGGCTTGCAACAATGAGCGGCGTGAGCCAATCCACGCTGGACAACATTATGCGTGGGTTATCGAAGAACCCGAATGTAAGGACGATGCACAAGGTTGCCAATGCTTTTAACATGACCTTGGCAGAGTTTCTGGATTTTGAAGAGCTGAACGAATATTCCTTTGAGGATCATATGGAAGAACAATAAAAAAGGAGCCTTTTGGCTCCTTTTTTCTATCATTTTCTCTTTTTCCCGTAGGTTTTTTCTTTTTTTGCAATTTCGATATGCACCCGCTTGCCCTTGATTTTTGCGTGCTTCATGCCATGCAAAATATCTCTGACAAATTCGTTCGGCACATCCACAAAGGTGTATTCATCAAAAATGGCAATTTCACCCAGTGTTTTCCCCGGAATACCTGCCTCATTCGCAATCGCACCCACGATATCCTTCGCGCGGATTTTGCTTTTTTTGCCGGCATTGATGAACAGGCGTACCATTTTTTCGCCTTCGCCGCCGTAAAGCTCCGTGCCGCCCAGATTGATATCATCCAGTGCATCAATATCATCTGCATTGACATCAGAAAGATGATCCTTCAATAACGCCGCCGCAATGTCAATGCTGGTGTAATCCTCCTCCATCAGGCGGTCAACGAGGTGGATATATTTCGTCAGATGTCCTTCCTCAATGATACCCTTGATTTTTTCAAGATAAATATTGGTTTTCATTTCCTCTACATCGCTGAGGGTAGGCAGTTTTTGCTGCTGAATCTTCGTTTTGGTGTAGCGCATGATGTCGCGCAGCTTGTAGATTTCCTTGCCGACGCAGAAGGTAAATGCCTTGCCTGCCTTGCCTGCACGCCCTGTACGCCCAATGCGGTGTACATAATATTCCTCATCCTGCGGTACATCATAGTTGAATACCACATCAATATCGTCAACGTCAATCCCTCTTGCGGCAACATCTGTCGCAACCAGAATTTCAATCGTGCCGTTGCGGAATTTCTGCATGACCTTATCACGCTGTGCCTGCTTGAGGTCGCCATGCAGCCCTTCTGCGAAATAGCCGCGTCCCTGCAGCATTTCCACTAAATCATCCACGCGTTTTTTAGTATTGCAGAATACCATTGCCAGCTTGGGGTCATACACATCAATGATGCGGCAGAGGGCATCCAGCTTTGTTTTTTCCTTTACGTCAAAATAATATTGCTCGATATTAGGAACGGTCAGCTCCTTGCGTACGATTTTGATAAATTCGGGGTTCTTCTGGAACCGCTTTGTGATATCCAGAATTTCGGGGGAAAGTGTTGCGGAGAAGAGCAGTGTCTGATGCTCCTCCGGAATTTTCACCAGAATGGTTTCGATATCTTCGCGGAAGCCCATATCCAGCATTTCGTCCGCTTCATCCAGAACCATCATCTGTACGGTTTCTGCCTTGATGGTTCTTCTTCTCATGTGATCCATCACGCGCCCGGGTGTACCGATGACAACCTGTGTGCCTTTTCTCAGTGCGGCAATCTGCCTGTCGATAGGCTGTCCGCCGTAAATGGGCAGAACGCGGATGTTGTCCTTATATTTCAGCAGCTTGCGGAATTCCTCGCTTACCTGAATCGCCAGCTCTCTGGTGGGGCAGAGGATGAGCGCCTGCAAGCGTCTGTCCTCAGGGTTAATGCGTTCCAGAAGGGGAATTCCGAAAGCGGCGGTTTTGCCTGTCCCTGTCTGAGACTGTCCGATGATGTCCTTGCCTTCTAAAATAACGGGAATCGCCTGGCTCTGGATGGGGGTTGCTTCTTCAAAGCCCATATCCAGCACTGCGCGGCAGATTTCGTTGGAAATATTCATATCTTCAAATCTTAAGTGTTCCATGTTTTCTTCCTTTCTCAAATTAAAGCCATAGATTTTTATAATAACAGGAAAATGCAGGGATTGCAAGCGATTTTTCTTGATTTATCAAGGGATTCTGCGGGGTTTCGGCTTTTTTATGCGCAGAATTTATGGTACAATAATAAAATAGCGATAGGGGGGATGAGGATGACAGTATTTTTTCATGCACATATAGACGAACTGGAGTATATGCTGCGTATCGCGATTGCGGCACTGTGCGGCGGCATCATCGGCTTTGAGCGCAGCCGTATGCGCAAGGAGGCAGGTTTGCGGACGCATATTATTGTTGCAGTTGGTGCTGCACTTCTGATGATTGTTTCCAAATACGGCTTTACGGATATTTTGGATACGCCCGGAATACGGGTGGATGGCTCTCGTGTGGCAGCAAATGTCATTACGGGGATTTCCTTCCTTGGGGCAGGGGTTATCTTCGTGCGCGATGTTTCTATTAAAGGGCTGACAACGGCGGCAGGACTATGGTCGATGGCAGGGGTTGGGCTTGCGATTGGCGCAGGGATGTATGCAATCGGGATTTTCTCCACCGCGCTGATTATGCTGATTCAGGTGTTCGCGCGCGGAAAGCTGCGCAAGCTGGACGGCCCTGTCCGTGATACCTTCAGCATTACCTACGAAAATATGCCGAATGGCTTGGAGGCGTTGAAGGCACAGCTGAAAAACCGCAATATTTTTATTCATCATATTGAGATGGAAAAGAATCCGGATGGGACGGTAAAGGTGATACTGGATGTCAGCCGTGAGCATGCCATCACCTGTACGGATTTGGCAGATATCTTCGCGGAGGATGAAAAAATTAAGGCGTTCCGCTTATAATGAGAAAGAGAACCGAGTGTTTAGGTGTGTTCCAATAAGAAAACGTGAAGAAAATGAAATAGCTGAAAGTTTGCGGATACAAGGAAGTTTCCCGCAGACATCCTTTGACTTAGGCTGTCAAGGGGAACTGACGCAATAGCCGCAGCTTTCAGCATTTCAGAATTCAAGGTTTCTTATTTGGGCGCACCTTTAGGAGCATTCGGTTTTTTTATTGCCCGAAAGCCTGCATACTTTCCCAAAACCCTGCCATACTAACCAAAACAGATGGGAAAGGCGGGGTGAAATGGATATTTATATTAAGCCTGCGGAAAAGGTGCAGCTTGTGGGGAAGCGAGAGGTGCTTCTGCGCGACGTTGCGGAGGTTTTTCTGAGCGGACAGACGGCAGGCGAGGCAGAGCGGCTTGTGGTTTTTCGGATTCCGGAGGAGCGAAAAAAGACGTATCTCCTCTCTGTGGTGGATTTGATACAGGCGCTCAATCGGAAATACCCCGATGCAACAGTGAACAACGTCGGGGAAATGGATATCCTGATTGAATATCTGCCGCAGGCAGAGGGGCGCAATCTGCTCTGGGTCTGGACGAAGGTGGCGTTTGTTTCTCTGGTGCTGTTCGTGGGAGCCTCCACAACGATTATGTGCTTTCATTCGGATACACAGCTGCCGCTGATTTTTGAAAATATGTATTATCTCTTTTTTGAGGAAAGCAAGGAGGTGCCGAAGCTGCTTTCCATTCCCTACAGCATTGGTCTGGGGCTTGGCATTATCGTTTTCTTCAACCATTTTTCAAAAATCACGCTCACGCAGGACCCGACCCCCATTGAAATTGAAATGACGACCTACGAGAAGGAAACCAACGCCAGCGTGATTGACCATCTGAACCGCCGTAAGGGGGGCGCATGATGCTGAAAACGATTTATCTGATATTTTTGGGGCTGACCTCCGGCTGCATGGTAGCGGCAGGCACATTTGCCTTTATCGCTGCCATCGGCATTGTGCCGCGCATGGCAAAGCGGACGGAAACACAGCGGTTCATCCGCGTCTATGAGGATGCCATTGTGCTTGGGGGAATCTGGGGGACAACGGCAATGTTTATCAGGTATCGTCTGCCCTCTGTGCCGCTGCTTCCGGGCTGCTATGCGCTCTGCACGGGGATTTTCGTGGGGGTGCTTGCAATGGCACTGACAGAGGTGCTGAATGTCATTCCGATTCTGCTGCGGCGCACAAGGCTGACAAAGGGTCTGCCGTGGCTCATTCTTGCGTTTGCGCTGGGGAAGGTGTGCGGCTCTCTGGTGTATTTTCTGGTGGACGGATTTTATGTGCTTTAAAGCTATTGAAAAGGGGTGATTTGATTGGATACATCCAAGCAGGCACAGCAAAGCTATGATGCAATGGTAAAAAAGGCTTCGCCCAACAGTCCGATTCTGAGCAACTGCGTGAAAGCGTTTATTTCGGGTGGTCTGATTTGTGTTCTGGGGCAGGCGTTGCTGATGCTTTATACGAAAAAGGGGATTTCCGAAACGGATGCGGCACTCTGGGTTTCCATCACGCTGATTGGAATTTCTGCGGTGCTGACTGCCTTCGGTTTGTATGAAAAGCTGGGAAAATTCTGCGGCGCAGGCACGATTGTGCCGATTACGGGCTTTGCCAATTCCGTTGTTTCCCCTGCGATTGAGTTCAAAAAGGAGGGGATGGTATTCGGCATGGCGGCGAAAATGTTTATTGTCGCAGGCCCTGTCATTGTTTACGGCACGCTGACCTCTATGGCGGTCGGGCTGATTTATTATCTGGTAAGGGTGGTGTGAGGATGAGCAAGAGGATAGGCAGGCAGACGGTGCGTCTTGCGGAAGGAGTTGTGATTCTTTCCGCGGCATCCACCGTAGGCCCGAAGGAGGCGGAAGGCCCTCTGGGGAAATATTTTGACCAAAAGACAGAGGATGCGCTTTTTGGGGAGGCTACATGGGAGCTGGCAGAAAGCAAATTTGTGGAGAAAAACATGGCGCTGACCTTACAGAAGGCAAATCTGAAGGCGAAGGAGGTCGATTATATTCTCTGCGGCGATTTGCTGAACCAATGCACCGGCTCAACCTTTGGTGTACGGCAATTTGAAATTCCGTTTTTCGGCTTATTCGGTGCCTGCTCCACGATGGGCGAAGCCATGAGCCTTGGGGCAATGCTGATTGACGGCGGCTTTGCGAACCACGTTCTGGCAGGAGCATCCAGTCATTTCTGCGCGGCGGAAAAGCAGTTTCGCTTTCCTCTGCCACTGGGGACACAGCGTCCGCCAACCGCGACATGGACGGTGACGGGGGATGGCGCGGTGGTTCTGGCGCGAAAGGGGAATGGACCGAAAATTGTAGAAATCACTACGGGGAAAATTGTGGATATGGGCGTAACGGATGCGAATAATATGGGAGCGGCAATGGCTCCTGCCGCGGCAGATTTATTGCAGACACATTTTGCGGATACGGGCAGAACGCCGCAGGATTATGATGTGATTGCAACGGGAGATTTGGGAACGGTCGGCAGAGAGCTGGTGGTCGAGCTTCTGGCGAAGGCAGGCTATGAAATGGACAGCCGCTATACGGACTGCGGCATTGAAATTTTCGATAACGAAACGCAGGATACCCATGCAGGCGGCAGTGGCTGTGCCTGCTCTGCGGTAACATTCTGCGCCTATTTTTATCCAAGGCTGCTTTCCGGGGAAATCGGGCGCATGCTGTTCATCCCGACAGGGGCATTGATGAGCCCTACTTCTTCTCAGCAGGGGCAGTCTATCCCCGGCATTGCGCATGGACTTGTGATAGAGGGCTGCAAAAAGGGGGCGAAGAAATGACGGAGCTTTTGAAGGCTTTTTTAGTGGGAGGCTTGCTTTGCGTCATCGGACAGCTTCTGATTGATAAGACAAAGCTGATGTCGGGGCGGATTCTGGTGCTGTATGTCTGCATCGGGTGCATCCTTGGCGGCTTGGGAATTTATCAGAAAATCGAAGGCTTCGGCGGCGCAGGGGCAACCGTTCCGCTTACGGGCTTTGGCTTTCGCCTTGCGGAGGGGGTCATGAAGGAGGTTGAGCACGCAGGGATTCTCGGCATTTTTACGGGCGGCATCAAGTCCGCCGCGGCAGGGATTACGGCGGCTGTTTTCTTTGCATTTTTTTCCGCGCTTTTTGCAAATCCAAAAGAAAAATAAAATAAAAGGTGCGCCCAAATAAGAAAACTTGAATTCTGAAATGCTGAAGGCTGCGGCTACTGCGTCAGTTTCTTCCTGTTTTCTTATTGGACATACCTAATGCAAAATTTATGGTTTTTGCAGAAAGACCTGCAAAAATCGAAAGGATGAGCAATCCTCTCTGAATTATTGCCAAAAAATTCTATGCAAGTTTATGTATTATTCAATATACATTTTGCGGCGAACGTGCTATAATAAGGATAACAAAAAAATAAAAAGGAAGTGGAGCCCATGCACAGCGCTATTGGGTCCCGCAAGGATTTCAATAACTTGGATGAAGATCAGTTGTTGGCGGAGTATAAGGTGTGTCTGGAAGGACTTCTGGAACACGAGCAGGTTCTCAAGCTGGACTTGCATACACAGCATTGCAATACAAGCAGACTTCAGCATAGTATAAATGTATCCTATTACAGCTTTCTGATTTGCTACAAGATGGGGTGGGATTATCATTCCGCAGCCAGAGCAGGGTTACTGCATGATTTGTACTTTTATGATTGGCGGGTAAAGAAATATATTCGTTCCAGCCATTCCTCTTGGCATCCGCGCATTGCGCTTCTGAATGCACAGAAAATCACAAAGCTGAATAAGGTCGAAATGGACGCGATTCGTAAGCATATGTGGCCTTGTACACTGATTCCGCCCCGTTATATCGAATCCTATGTTGTTACCTTCGTTGATAAAATCTGTGCTGTCTGCGAATTTGCAGAACGCAGCTACGCAGAGGCAGCAAAGAAAGTCGTACGGAGATTCAGAAGAGGCTTTGTTTCTTAATCCTTGACGGGACGTATGCAGACAGAACATTACAATTTCATACGTTTTTTTGGAAGTGACAGAAAAATAATCAATCAAACAGATAAAGCAGAAAAAGGAATCCTCCGTATGAGAAATCTACGGAGGATTTTTTATGTGCGAAAAATATCAGCCGTTTTGTCTGGGGTAGACCATATTTTCCTCTTTGATGCAGGAAAGCACCTCATCCACGAATTTCTGACATTCGATTCTGGTGATGCCGAGGTTGTGGTCAAGGTAATTGCCGCACATTTCGGGCTTTGCGGCAGGGATTTCCTCGTCAAAGTCCGCCATATACTGATAGCAGTCCTTCATAATTTCCGCCACATCCGCAGATTCCAGATCTCCCTTGAAGATGACATACATCCCTGTGCGACAGCCCATGGGGCCGACATAGATGGTTTTATCCGCCCAGACGGGGTGCGCGCGGAAGAAGGTTGCCATCAGATGCTCGATGGTGTGCATCACGGAGGTATCCATCACCATTTCGCGGTTCGGCTCCTTCATGCGAACATCAAAGGTTGTCAGAATGCCGTCACCGACGGTATCCTTTCTGGAAACATAAATTCCGCGGAGCAGTCGATTGTGGTCAATGCCAAAGCTTGTTACGTCCATTTTTTTCATCCTTTCCAATTTGTGTTTCATTGCTTTTCATTGTACCTATTTTCTGTTCGGATTGCAAGGGCTTCCAATAATACTGTATACCTATAGGAATTGCGTTGCATAATAGAAAAAAGTTCGCTATAATGTGAAAAAGCAACATTTTTTCGGAAACAAAAGATAAAAGAGAGAGAAAGAAGGCATGCAATATGGGCAAGGTTTTGACAAGAGAGGAAGCTTGGGAATTACTGAACGAATATAATAAGGAGCCATTCCATCTGCGCCACGGCGAAACAGTTGAGGGCGTGATGCGCTATCTGGCACAGGAGCTGGGCTATGGCGACGAGGTGGATTTCTGGGGCAATGTCGGTCTGCTGCACGATTTGGATTTTGAACAGTGGCCCGAGGAGCACTGCGCCAAGGTGCAGGAGCTGATGCGGGAAAGAGATATTGACGAAAGAATGATTCATGCGGTGGCAAGCCATGGCTACGGCATCTGCTGCGATATTGAGCCGGAGCATGAAATGGAAAAGGTGCTTTTCGCTGTGGATGAGCTGACAGGGCTGATTGGTGCGGCGGCGCTGATGCGTCCCTCCAAGAGCGTAAAGGATATGGAGCTGAAATCCGTAAAGAAAAAATTCAAGGATAAGCATTTTGCCGCAGGCTGTGACAGAGAAATCATCAAAACAGGCGCAGAACGTCTGGGTTGGGAGCTGGATGAGCTGATTCAGAAAACACTGGACGGCATGAAGGCGGACGAAAGAAACGCATAAAGCGTATAGTGGACAATGGTGGACACATAATAGACAATAGTGGACACATACCGGATATATAGTGGACAATAGTGGACACATACCGGACACCTCTTTTCGGGAGAACGATTCTTTCCGAAGGAGGTGTTTTTCTTTTCGGAAAAATAAGAAAAAATCAAGCACTTCTTAATAGAAAATTTCTTTTTTATGGGGGAATTTTGTTGTATACTATAAAATAAGGCGGAATATTTACAAAAGAAACGGAGATGAGGTTTGTGAGAGAGCATTTGAAGGATTGCAGGCGCATTGTTGTGAAGGTAGGCACCTCCACGATTACCTATCCAAACGGCAGGCTGAACCTGAAACGGGTGGAGGAGCTGGCTTGGGTGCTGACGGATTTACGCAACCGCGGCAAGGATGTTATTCTGGTTTCGAGCGGCGCGATTGGGGTCGGCGCAGTGCGTATGGCAATGAAAACACGCCCGACTGCTGTGCGCGAAAAGCAGGCGGCGGCAGCTGTGGGACAGGCAATGCTGATGCAGATTTATCATAATTTTTTCGACAGGTATAATCAGACGGTGGCACAGGTGCTTCTGACAAAGGAGGAGTTGAGCAGCGACAGCCGCTATGAAAATACAAAAAACACACTGGAAACCCTTCTGGAAATGGGCATTATTCCTATCGTCAATGCAAACGATACCATTTCCACCTACGAAATTGAAATTTCCGATAATGACCGCCTTTCTGCCATGGTAGCGGAAATCATTCATGCGGATTTGCTGTTGCTGCTGACGGATATTGATGCGCTTTATGATAAGGACCCGCGCAACAATCCCGATGCAAGGCGCGTGGCACATGTGGCAGCGGTGACGGATGAAATCAGAGCCATGGCGGGGGAGAAAAAGGGCTCGGAATTCAGCGTAGGCGGCATGAAAACAAAGCTGCAGGCGGCAGGCATCTGCCTTGCGGCAAATGTAAAAATGGCAATCGCCAACGGCGAAGATCCGAAGGTCATCCACCGCATCATCGATGGAGAGGACATCGGTACGCTGTTTGGCTGATACAGGAAATGATGAAAAAAGAAAAGCTTGAGAAAAATTGGAGGTTCACACAATGAGTTATTGCCCGAATTGCGGCAGACAGATTCTGGATGAAAGTCTGGGCTGCCCTGTATGTAATGTAAGAAATAATATTGACCCGACCAAAAAGCCCGTACCCACGGAACAGACGGATGAATATAAGGAAGGCAACAGCTTTCGGGAGGAAGCAAAAGCGGAGCAGGCGGAAACCGTGGATTCCTTTACCGTAGAGGAAGCCGACGGCAAAACACACCACTTTGAGACCAACGAGGAAACCGGTGATGCCGAATATAAAAAGAAAAACACCGTAGATGCGGATGCAAAAATCCCGACTGCAATCAAAGTTCTGGTTATCGTGCTGATTGTTGCGGTTGGCGGTCTGGGCGCGATTGCGGGCTGCGTGGCAGGCGTTGCGCTGAGCAAAAGCCCCTCTGAGGATTACCGCCACTTCGGGAAAACCATGATGACGGTCAGCATTGTGATGCTGGTGCTTTCCTTTATCTGCTGTGTGCTCGGCACAGCGGCAGGTGCGTTCTCCAACATCATGTACGAAACCTTTTGATAGGCTATGTTTCTGACAAGAATGGGCTCTGCTGTCTGTCACAGGATGGCAGAGCGTAGCTTTCTCTGGGGGCAGGGAACAATGCCACTTTGCGCCCGCTGTACGGGAATTTATGTCGGGGTGCTTCTGGCGTTTTGCTTTCTGCTTCTGAAAAGACGGATGGACGCAGGAAGACCCTTTTCCAAGGGACAGGCAATGCTGACGGCGCTGATGATTCTGCCGATTGGGATAGACGGACTGGGCAGCTATTTCGGCTTTTGGGAAAGCAATCAGCTGATGCGCGTGCTTTCGGGCAGTCTGGTGGGGGCGGTTGTCCCCGGTTTTCTGCTGCTGGCGGTCAATTTTGACCCTGCACAGGGCAACAAACAGCCGATTTATGAGCATACAACGGAGCTGCTTCTGCTTTTGCTGCTTTCCGCAGGGCTTGGCTTTGGTCTGTGGCTTGGTCTGCCGTTTGCAGGCGTGCTTGCGGTTGCTTCTGTTCTGGGGGAAATTCTGCTCTGGGGCGGCTTTGTCTGGCTGCTTCTGAAAAATCTCTGCGGCAGGAAACGGCTTCCGTTCTGGCAAATCTCTTTGGCGGCGGCGTTTCTGGGTCTGTATGCGATAGGAGGTTTGATGCAGTGAAAAAGGAATTACGGCAAAGGGCACTTGCGGTACGCAATGCCTTAGAAAAACGGGAGGAAAAAAGCAGACAGATTGCGGCGCATATTCTGGAGAGTGCGGCATATCAGAATACAGAGCGGATTTTTACCTTTGTGAGCATGGGCTCCGAGGTGGAAACGGAGGAAATTATCCGACAGGCGTGGCAGGATGGGAAAGCTGTTGCCGTGCCGAAAACGGAGAAGCACAGAGAAATGCACTTTTATGAAATCCGATCCCTTGCGGAGCTTTCGGAGGGGCGTTTCGGCGTAAGAGAGCCGAAGGGCGGCGCAGTCTGCGTCCCGAAGGAGGGAGATTTGCTGCTTGTTCCCGGCTTATTGTTTGATGGAAAAAAGAACCGCCTTGGCTATGGCGGCGGTTATTATGATACCTATTTTGCAAAGCATAAGGAAGGAAAGAGAATCGGGCTTGCGTTTGCGGCGCAGCGTTTCGCGGAGGAATTGCCGACGGAGGAAACGGACGTGCCGTTAGATGCAGTCATAACGGAAAACGGATGGGAGGAATGAAGATGAGCAGCTTGATTGAAATGGGACAAAGAGCGAAGGATGCGGCGGTGGTTTTGGCAACCCTGTCCACCCCTGCGAAAAATAAGGCGTTGCTTGCCTCTGCGGATGCCCTGCTTGCGGCAAAGGCAGAGATTCTGGCGAAAAATAAGGCAGATGTGGATGCGGCAGTGGAAGCAGGCATCAAGGGCGCATTTATCGACAGACTGACGCTGACCGAGGCGCGCCTTGCGGATATGGCAGAGGGGCTGCGGCAGGTGGCAAAGCTGGATGACCCTGTAGGCGAGGTGCTGTCCATGAAAACACTGGACAATGGACTGGTGATTGGACAGAAGCGTGTCCCCATGGGTGTCATCGGGATTATTTTTGAAGCACGCCCGAATGTGGCGGCGGATGCCTTCGGACTTTGCCTGAAAGCCGGCAGTGCGGTTATTCTGCGCGGCGGCAAGGAAGCCTTTCAGACGAATCAGGCGGTGATTTGCGCTCTGCGCGGCGCATTGGCGGCAGAGGGTCTGCCGGAGGACTGTGTGCAGATGGTTCCCGATACCTCCCGTGAAACGGCAAATGAAATGATGCGGCTGAATGGCTATTTGGATGTGCTGATTCCGCGCGGCGGCGCAGGCTTAATCAACAGCGTGGTGCAGAACAGCACCGTTCCCGTCATCCAGACGGGCGTTGGCAACTGCCATGTGTTTGTGGATGAAAGCGCGGATTTGGAAAAGGCGGCACGCATCGTCATCAATGCGAAAACACAGCGCCCCGGAGTTTGCAATGCCTGCGAAAGTCTGCTTGTGCATGAAGCCATTGCGGAGAAATTCATGCCGGAAATCGGGAAGGCATTACAGGAAAGGAAGGTCGAAATCCGTGGAGATGAAGCCACACAGGGATTGGTTTCGGGCGCAGTGCCTGCAACGGAGGCGGATTGGGCAACCGAATATGAGGATTATATCATTTCCGCAAGGGTGGTAAAGGATATTGACGAAGCCATCCGCCATATCAGAAAATACAGCACCGGTCATTCCGAAGCCATCGTGACGGAAAATTATACCAATGCACAGCGTTTTCTGAATGAGGTGGATGCGGCAGCGGTGTATGTCAATGCGTCTACGCGGTTTACGGATGGCGGTCAGTTCGGCTTCGGTGCGGAAATCGGCATCAGCACGCAGAAGCTGCATGCGCGCGGCCCTATGGGGCTGAAGGAGCTGACAACGACAAAGTATATTATCTACGGAAATGGTCAGATCAGAGAATAAGCAGGAGGAAAAATCCATGCAGGACAAACATTATTTGGATGACTGGATTCATGTGCCCATTTGCCAGAAGGGGGATAAGCTGTATCATTACACAACGGCGGAAGGCATCCGCGGCATTGTGGAGAATCGGGAATTTGTGGCAACGAAAAGCGATTTTCTGAATGATAAGATGGAATTTCAATATGCCGTTGAGGTGATGGAGCGGCTGATTGAAAGATATATTGTGAATACGGATTTGCGCATGCAGTTTTCCGCAAAGCTGAAGGCGGAAATTGACCGTATCGGCATTATTTCTTCTGCTCATGCCGCTTTGGATGAGGATGAAATGAGCTTTTATGTGGTGGCATTTTCCAAGCAGAATAATAATTCTCTGCTCTGGGCAGAATTTACGGATTTTCGCGGCTATTGTCTGGAATTTGATTATGAAAAGATTGTAGAGGGCTTCCGGCATCGCGTATTCCTGCACGGAACGGTGATTTATGATGAGGAGGAGCAGATGAACGGGCTTCTGGAAAGTCTGCTTTCCTGCATCCATAGCCTTGTGGAAAAGGGAGCGAAGGATTTGCAGGGCTTTTTCGAGGAGGACGCAATTCCTTCGGAGGAATCGCTGAATCAGCTGGTCGATGCAATGGCGGTGGTCTGCTCTGTGTATACAATGTTTTTCAAAAAAAGCTATTTTGCAGGGGAGGAGGAATATCGGTTCATTTTTCCGCCGCTGCATTATGAGAAGGGGCAGGATAGACCGCAGTTTCGCCTGCTGGATCAGATTTTTCTTCCCTATATCATGGTGGAGCTAGAGACGGAGCAGCAGGAGCTTCCCTTGCAGAGTGTCATGGTTGGCGCAAAAAACAACAGCGATATTGCCGTGCGTGGCATGAAATATTTTCTGAAAACACAGGGACTGGATATTCCCGTTTTGCTTTCGGATATTCCTCTGCGGTATTAAAAAAAGAACAGCCTGTAGGAAGTTGCTTTCGTACAGGCTTTTTTGTTGGATTTGACTAATTTCTGCCCTTCGGGTAAAATATAACAATACGGCATTTTGCCAAAAACTATCGCAGAGAGGATTTGAAACTATGAATGGTTCTTTTTTGGTAATACTTCTGGGGATTCCGGGGATTCTGGTGGCGACAACCGTCCACGAATTTGTCAGAGCACTGACCTCAACGGTTCTGGGGGATAATTACCCCAAAAGTCAGGGACAGGTGACGCTGAACCCCGTCAAGCATTTTGAGCCCATCGGCTTTCTGATGATGCTCTACAGCGGCGGCTTCGGCTGGGGCAAGCCTGTGGAAACGAGTGCATTATATTATAAAAACAGAAAAAGAGATACGCTTCTGGTTGCGATTCTGCCGACCGTAGTCAATCTCATTCTGGGTCTGGTGTTCCTTTTTGCTTACGGCACATTCCGGAGCAAGGGGTATTATATCGGCACACTGCTTCATTATCTGGCATATTATAATGTTGCGCTGGCGGTGTATAATGTACTGCCTGTTGCGCCTATGGACTGCACAAAGGTGCTTGCGGTGCTGCTGCCGGCAAATCAGTATTTCAAATATATGCAGAATGAAAAGCTGATTCAGATGCTGTTTCTGTTCCTGCTGTTCTTCGGGATGATTACAGGCTTCATGGATAAAATCATTTACGCGGTGCTTTCCCTGTTCGGCGGCATGATTGGTTTGATGTAAGCATAAGGAAGGGAATTCTATGGAGACAATCAATATCAGACTGGCAGCGTTTGAAGGCCCTTTGGATTTGCTATATCATCTGATTGAAAAAAACGAAATTGATATTTATGATATTCCCATTGCGGCGCTGACAGAACAATACCTCGCCTATCTGGATGCGGCAGAGGACAGGGATATGGACGGCATGAGCGAATTTTTGCTGATGGCGGCAACGCTGCTTGAAATCAAAAGCAAGCTGCTCCTGCCCAAGCCGAAGGCAGAGGAGGAGGAAGGCCCCGACCCCAGAGAGGAGCTGGTACAGCGCCTGCTGGAATATAAGCGGATTAAGGACGCAACGGAGACCCTCAAGGAGCGCGAGGAGGAAGCGGCGCTTGTGTACTATAAGGAAGCGGATGCCTCTGTGGCAAAGCTGAAGGAACAGCCGCCGCAGGAATTGGAGGATTTATTGCAGGGCATCACCATGGATGACCTCTATCAGGCGTTCCGACAGGTGATGGCGAGAAAGGAAACCAAGGAGGATAAGGTGCGCAGCTCCTTCCGTTCGGTGCAGAAGGATTTATTTACCGTTGGCGAAAAGATGGAATACATCCGCGATATGCTGATTCTGCATCCGCATGAAAAAACAGCCTTCCATACCATTTTCCGCAGAAATGCAGGGAAGATGGAAAGGGTTGTGACCTTTCTGGCGCTGTTGGAGCTGATTAAGCAGAAGGAAGTGCAGATTACGCAGGAGAAAAACTTTGGTGAAATTTTCATCAGCAGATATGATGAAGGAGGGGCAGAATGAGATTATCGGAGCTAGAAGCGGTTGTGGAGTCCCTGCTGTTTATTGCCGGTGACGCGGTGCCCTTGGCATCCATCGCGCAGACGATTGAGCTG
Organism: Clostridium sp. MCC345; assembly: GCF_018785345.1. NCBI lineage: Bacteria > Bacillati > Bacillota > Clostridia > Eubacteriales > Clostridiaceae > Clostridium > Clostridium sp. MCC345. Next base: position 51,766 of record NZ_WQPP01000017.1, on the reverse strand, counting down.
GATCAGGCAACGACGCGGGCAGTCGTGCTTTCCCTTGCGGATAAATACGAGAAGGAAAAACGGGGACTGCGGATTGTGGAGATTGCGGACGCGTATCAGATGTGTACGGCGGCGGAATGCTTTGAATATATCCGCAATATGTATAAAAGCCCACAGCGGCAGGGACTGACGCAGTCCCTTCTGGAAACGCTGGCGATTATCGCCTATAAGCAGCCGATGACGCGCGCGCAGGTGGAGGAAATTCGAGGGGTCAATTCTGACCATGCGGTGACGAAGCTTCTGGAAAAGCGGCTGATTTGTGAGATCGGGCGGGCAGATACCCCCGGCAAGCCGATTTTGTTTGGCACAAGCAAGGAATTTCTGCGGTATTTCGGCTTTAAGAGTATTCGGGAGCTGCCGCCTTTGGAGGAAGAAAATTCGGAAGAAGCCAAGGAGAAGGATGCGGAAACAGAGTTTCATACATAAGCGAAAAACAGAATAAAGATAGCAGGAGGAGGGATGCCTATGAAACGGAGAGCAATTCTTTTTTTCCTGCTTTTTTTATTGCAGATGGGAAGTGTGCCGACCCTTGCCGCAGAGCCGACCGTTGCGGCGCAGGGTGCAGCGTTGATTGACGGAAAAACAGGGCGGCTGTTGTGGGGGAAGAATGCGGACGCACCCCTTGCGATGGCAAGCACCACGAAGATTATGACGGCGATACTGGTTCTGGAGCAGGCAAGCCTGACGGAGGTTGTCACGGTCAGCAAAAACGCGGCACAGCAGCCAAAGGTACACATGAGCTTGCAGGAGGGAGAGCAGTGGCAGGTCGGAGATTTGCTTTCTGCCATGCTCCTGCGCTCCTATAATGATGCGGCGGTGGCACTGGCGGAGCAGACTTCGGGAAGCGTGGAGAAGTTCTGCGCGGAAATGACGAAAAAGGCAAAGGAAATCGGCGCAAGGGATACGGTTTTTGGCTCGCCCAACGGACTGGACAGCCACCTGACAGCGGAGCAGCACCACTCCACCGCCTACGATATGGCGTTGATTGGGGCGTATGCGCTGGAAAACGAAACCTTTCGGGAGATTATCGCACAGCAGGAGATTTATGTGTCTGATTTGACGGGAAAGCACTCTTGCAGTGTGACAAATGCAGACCGCTTTTTGCAGGAATACAGCGGTGCGCTTGGCATTAAAACAGGCTACACCAATCGGGCAGGGCATTGCTTTGTCGGCGCGGCGGAACGGGACGGCGTGCGGCTGGTTTCGGCGGTGCTTGGCAGTGGCTGGGGGGATGCAGGCAAGCAGAAAAAGTGGACGGATACGAAAGCCCTGATGGACTATGGCTTCGCGGTCTTTCATCCCTACGAGGCAGTGCAGGCAGGGGAGAGTTTCGGGGAAATCCGCATTACCGATTCCCCGACAGCGCAGATGGAAACAATTCTTGCAGAGGGCTATACGGCGTTATTTTCTGATGCGGAAATCGAAAAACTGTACCTGACGGCAGACTTGCCAAAGGAGCTTGCCGCGCCTGTGCAGCGGGGCGAAAGGCTGGGGCAGGCGGTGCTTTGGCTTGGAGAGGAGCGGCTTGCGGCGGTGGATTTGCTTGCGGCAGAGGATGCAATGCCTTATACCCTTGCACAGCGACTGCTTCGCCTTGCGGAGAGGTGGCTCGGCTGGAGAGATTGGGAAGATTAGAGAAACTTTTGACTTTCTGCGAAGGCTCATGTATACTGAGGAAAATCGAATGAAAAATACAGGTTGAGAACGGAGTTAAGATATATGGAAGAAAAATTGGAACGATTGCAGAAATTTCTGGCTGAGGCAGGCGTGGCATCCCGCAGAAGGGCAGAGGAGCTGATTGCACAGGGAAAGGTGAAGGTCAACGGGAAGGTTGTAACCGAAATGGGGCTGAAGATTGACCCCGAAAAGGATGAGGTGTCCTATCTGGACAGGAAAATCAGCAAAAAGGACACCAAGCTTGTCTATCTTATGCTGCATAAGCCGGTCGGCTATGTGACAACGGCGAAGGAGCAGTTCGGCAGACCTGCGGTGGTAGACCTCATTAAGGGCGTGAACGCGCGCATTTTTCCTGTCGGGCGTTTGGATTATGATACATCGGGGCTTCTGCTCTTGACAAATGACGGAGACCTGACCTATAAGCTGACGCACCCCAAGCATGATGTAGAGAAAACCTATATTGCGAAGCTATACGGTGTGCCCGATGAGGGGGCATTGCAGAAATTCCGCAGGGGCGTTGTGATTGATGGAAGGAAAACGAAGCCTGCGAAGATTCAGATTCTCGAAAGAGAGAAGGACGGACGCTTCTGCACGGCGGAAATCGTGATTCATGAGGGCAGAAATCGACAGGTGCGTAAAATGTGCGAATCAATCAAGCATCCTGTGGCACAGCTGCAAAGGGTGGCAACGGGAGAACTTACGCTGGGGGATTTGCCGAAGGGGAAATATCGACATCTGACAGAGAAGGAAATCAGATATTTAAAGAGATTATAAAAAGAAGGGACTGCTTTGGGAGTTTTCCAAGGCAGTCTTTTTTACTTGAAAGGCGGTAGTGCTTGCCGTATAATATATACTTAGGAAACTATTGAGAATAAGGAGGAAAAGCCTCGTGGAACAGAACAAAACAAGATTTTACCTCATTCGTCATGGGGAAACGGATTGGAACAAGGGCGGTCGTTATCAGGGCTGCACGAATATACAGCTGAATGATGCAGGCAGGGAGCAGGCGCGTCTTCTGGGGGAACGCTTCAAATTCCTGCCGCTGGATGTGGTCTATGTATCCCCTCTGGACAGGGCGGTGGCAACTGCGGCACCGTTGGCGGCGGCGCATGGGCTGACCCCCATTCAGGATGCACATTTCAGAGAAATCAACTTCGGCGAATGGGAAGGACATACCATCGCGGAGCTGAAGGAAAAATATGGCAAGGCATATATAGATTTTTTTGAAAATCCTTTTGACCATCCTGTGCCCGGAGAAGGTTCCTTTCAAAATGCGATGGATCGCGCATTGGAAGGCTTTGCAGCACTGGCAGAGCGCCATAAGGGGCAGAATGTCGCGATTGTTTCACATGGCGGACTGCTGCGCGTGATGCTGGTCGGTCTGCTTGGCATGGGGGATGAATTTTACCGTAAGACATGGATGACAAATACCTCTGTGACGATGGTGGATGTGATGGAGGACGGCAGAAAGCTGCTCATGACCTTAAACGATAAGGCGCATCTGGAAATGGCAGAGCTGTTTGAAAAGGGTGAAGAAAAATGAAGAAGAAAATTATCGTGGTCGGCGGCGGTGCGGCAGGGCTGATGGCGGCAGGACGCGCGGCAGAACGGGGACATGAGGTACACCTCTACGAAAAAAATAACCGCATCGGGAAGAAAATCCTGATTACGGGCAAGGGACGCTGCAATGTGACGAATGACAGCGATGTGGAGGGGCTTCTGGAAAATATTCCCGGCAATCCCTATTTTTTATACAGCGCCTTTTACCAGCTGGACAGCTTCGGCTTGCAGGAATTTTTTAAGGAGCAAGGGTTGGAGCTGAAGGTGGAGCGCGGCAAGCGTGTATTTCCTGTGTCTGACCGTTCTCTGGATGTGGTGTTGGCATTGGAAAAATACCTCAAGAAAAATGGGGTAAAGCTGCATCTGGAAAGTCCTGTGGAGGGTATTCTGATTGCAGACGGCAGGGCAGAAGGGATTCGGCTGAAAAACGGAAAGGAAGAAAGGGCAGACGGCGTGATTGTCTGCACGGGCGGTCTTTCCTATCCCGGTACAGGCTCTACGGGGGATGGCTACCGCTTTGCGAAGGCGGCAGGACATCATGTGACGAAGCTGTACCCCTCTCTGGTGCCGCTCAGAACAGAGGAGGACTGGTGCCATGAGCTGATGGGGCTGAGTCTGAAAAATATTGAAATTACGATAAAAAATAAGAAGGGCAAGAAGGTTTACAGTGACTTCGGGGAAATGCTGTTTACGCATTTCGGCGTTTCCGGTCCTGTGATTCTGAGCGCGAGCAGGCATATCATTCTGACGATAGAGGAAGGATATCGGCTTTACATTGACCTCAAGCCTGCGATGGATGAGAAAAAACTGGATGCGCGTATTCTGCGCGATTTTGAAAAATTTGCGAATAAGGATTTTGCAAACGCACTGGATGCGCTTCTGCCGCAGAAGCTGATTCCCGTTATCATTCGTCTTTCGGGGATTGATGCGCGCAAAAAGGTAAACAGTGTGACGAAGGAAGAAAGAAAGCGTCTGGTTGGGCTTTTGAAGGAACTGCCGCTCACGATTACGGGGACAACGGGCTATAACGAAGCGGTTGTGACCTGCGGCGGGATTCAGGTGAATGAGATTGACCCTGCGACGATGGAGAGCAAATTTGTGAAGCAGCTGCATTTTGCAGGTGAGGTTCTGGATGTGGACGCATATACGGGCGGCTTTAATCTGCAAATTGCATTTTCCACAGGCTTTGCGGCAGGGAATGCGGTTTGCGCGGAATAAGGAGGAAAAAAAGCATGAAACGATTTGCCATTGCGGTGGATGGGCCTGCCGGCTCAGGAAAAAGCACCGTTGCGAAGATGGTTGCCAAGAGACTGGGCATTATTTATGTGGATACGGGCGCGATGTACCGTACGGTTGCGCTGTTCTGCACGGAGAAGGGCATTGCCCTTGCGGATGAAGCGGCTGTGGTTGCGGCGCTGGCAGATTTGCAGATGAAAATTGTACCGGAGGAGGGCGGTCAGCGCATTTTTCTGAACGGAAGGGACGTTACGGCGGAAATCCGCACGGCGGAAATCGGAAAGGGTGCATCCACGGTTGCGGCGTATCGGCAGGTGCGTGCGCGGATGGTGGAGCTGCAGCAGGAAATGGCGCGGGAGCATTCTGTGATTATGGATGGCAGAGATATCGGGACGGTTGTTCTGCCCGATGCCGAGGTGAAGATTTATCTGGATGCCGGCGTGGAGGAGCGTGCGCGCCGTCGTGTGGGCGAATTGCAGGAAAAAGGCGAAACGGCGGATTTTGAAGAAATCAAGAAAATGATTCTTGAGAGGGATTACAACGATATGCACAGAGCGCACAGTCCCTTGAAAAGGGCGGCAGATGCGGTTTCTCTGGATTCGACAGGCATGGGCATTGATGCTGTGCTACACGCCATTTTAGATATTGTTGCGGAAAGGGTGAAAGAAAAATGAAGGATACAGAAAAGAAATCATGGGTCTATTATGTAGCGATTTTTCTGGTGAAAATCTGGTATGCCATTATGTTCAAGGTGGAAATCATCGGGAAGGAAAACATTCCCGAAACCGGCAACGGTGTGATTTGCAGCAACCATTACAGCAATTATGATCCTGTTTCCACGGCGATTTATCTGGACAGGCTGCCGCATTATATTGCAAAGAAGGAATTATTTAAAAATAAGCTGTTTTCATGGGTGCTTGACCAGTTGGGCGTATTCCCGATTGACCGCAAGGTTTCTATGGATATGAAGGCGGTCAAGACAGCAATCAAGCTTTTGAAGGAAGGCAAGATTGTCGGCATTTTTGCGGAAGGCAGACGGGTAAAGGCAGGCGAGGACGTTGCGGCAAAGGCAGGCGTGGCGCTTTTTGCGATGAAGGGAAATGCACCTGTGATTCCCTGCGCCATCAGCGGCACCTATAAATTCCGCAGCAAGCTTACGATTCGCTATGGTGAGCCGCTGACGTTGGATGAATTTCGGGATAAAAAGCTGACAACAGAGCTGATGGGAGAAATCACGAAGGTGATTATGGATAAGGTGGAAGAATTGAAGGTGAAGGAATGAGCAATGTAACACTGGCGGCATCCGCAGGGTTTTGTTTTGGCGTGAAGCGTGCGATTGAGATGGCGTATGCGGAAATAGAAAAAAATAACGGCGCACCGCTGTATTCCTATGGTTCTCTGATTCATAACAAGGAGGTCACGAAGGACCTGGATGCCAAGGGGCTGCATATCATTGAAAGCCTGGACGGGATTGACGAGGGTACGGTTGTGATTCGTTCGCACGGTGTCGGAAAGTTTCTGTATGATGCGCTGGAGGAAAAGGGCATGCGAATGGTGGACGGCACCTGTCCGTTTGTCAAGAAGATACACACGATTGTGAATGAAGCGTGGAATCAGGGCAAAAGCATCATCATTGCCGGAGACGGCAAGCACCCGGAGGTGCAGGGCATTAACGGCTGGTGCGGCAATACAGCCGTTATTCTGGAAAGCCCTGAGGAGGCAAAGGCGGCGGTGCTGGATACGGAGAAGGACTACGCCGTTGTGGTGCAGACAACCTTCCGCCAGAGCAAGTTTGACGATATGCTTGCCATTTTGCGGCAGAAGGGTCTGAAAATGGAAATTTCCCAGACCATTTGCTCTGCGACGGAAAAGAGGCAGAAGGAAGCCATGGAGCTTTCCCGGAATGTGGATAAAATGATTGTCATCGGGGACAAAAAAAGCTCTAATACACAAAAATTGGTTGAGATTTGTAAAAAAAATTGCGAGAATACGGTTCATATTGAAACAATTTGCGATTTAGTGTTGAAAACTTTCAAGAAGGATGATAGAATAGGGATAACTGCGGGTGCGTCCACACCACCTGCAATAATTAAGGAGGTAGTAGTTACTATGAGCGAAATTGAAAATGTAAATGTTGAAGAAGTGAGTTTTGAGCAGATGCTGGAAGATTCTCTTGTTACCCTGCACACAGGCGATGTTGTAAAAGGCACCGTTATTCAGGTTGTAGGCGAAGAGGTTTCCGTTAATCTGGGTTTCAAATCTGACGGTGTTATCCCCAGAGGCGAATTCAGCAGAGATACAACAGTAGTTCCCAGCCAGGTTGTACAGCCCGGTGATGAAATCGAAGTTTTCGTTGTTCGTGTAAATGACGGCGATGGCAATGTACTTCTGTCCAGAAAGCGTATCGAAGAACAGAAGGGCATGGAAGATATCGAAAAGGCATTCAATGAAAAAACAGTTGTTACAGGTACTGTAACAGACGTTGTAAAGGGCGGTCTGATTGCAGTTGTAAACGGCGTAAGAGTATTCATTCCTTCCTCTCAGGTTTCCAACAGATTCATCGAGGATCTGAGCGTATTCAAGGGTCAGGAGCTGGAATTCAATATCATTGAAATGGATAGAGTAAAACGTCGTATTATCGGCGGCAGAAAAGATCTGGTTGAAAAGGAAATCGCAGCAAAGAAGGCAGCTCTGTTTGAAACAATCGCAGTTGGCTCCAAGATTGCAGGTACTGTTTCCAGACTGACAGACTTCGGCGCATTCGTTGATCTGGGCGGCGTAGATGGCCTGATTCACATTTCCGAAATGAGCTGGGGCAGAATTTCCAACCCCAGAGAGGTTCTGAAGGAAGGTCAGGAAGTTGAAGTATTCGTTCTGGATGTAGATAAGGAAAAGGGCAAAATCAGCCTGTCCCTGAAGGATGCAGACAAGAACCCTTGGAAGCTGGCAGCTGACAAATATGCAGTTGGCTCCATCGTTGAGGGTAAGGTTGTTCGTATGGTACCCTTCGGTGCATTCGTTGAACTGGAACCCGGCGTAGATGGTCTGGTACACATTTCCCAGATTGCAAACAAGCACGTTGTAAAACCCGAAGATGAACTGAAGGTTGGCGAAATCATCAACGTGAAGGTTCTGGAAGTAAATTCCGACCAGAAAAAAATCAGCCTTTCCAAGAGACAGGCAGATGCTCCTGTGGAAGAAGCTCCCGCAGCAGAATAATCCCGTGTGCAAAAGCTCCCATTGTGGCGTGACCATGGTGGGAGTTTTTTATTGATATTTTTTATTGAAATTTTATATATGCAAATTTTGAATAATATTAAAAATTTTCATAAAAATGCGTAATTGATAGAAAAAACATTAAAAAATGATAAAAAAACCGACATTGTTATGTCTGCATTTTTATGGTATACTTTTTAGGTAATTTCGTGGGATAAAGGAGGAAAGTGCATGAATAAGCATGAAATTTTCCGTTTTATTGACCATACTCTGCTGAAACAGAACGCAGTCTGGGAGCAAATCCGTGAGATTTGTCAGGAGGGAATGGACTTTGGAACGGCCTCGGTATGTATCCCACCTTCTTTTGTGAAGCAGGCCGCGGAATTTGCGGGAGAAAGACTTCCTATCTGCACGGTGATCGGGTTTCCGAACGGATACCAGACAACGGCAGTGAAGGTCTTTGAAGCAGCAGAAGCGGTACAAAACGGCGCAGCGGAGATTGATATGGTCATCAATATCGGCTGGGCAAAGGCAAAAAGCTATGATGCGATTTTGCAGGAAATCAATGCGGTGAAGGATGCCTGTGGTGAGAAGCGGTTAAAGGTCATCATTGAAACCTGCTTGCTGACAGAAGAAGAAAAAATTGCTCTTTGTGATGTGGTGAGCCGCTCTCGGGCGGAATTCATCAAAACCAGCACAGGCTTTGCCGGCGGCGGGGCAACGCTCGCGGATATTCGGCTGTTTAAAAAATATGTAACAGGGGATACGAAGATTAAAGCGGCAGGAGGCATCAAATCAGTTGCCGATGCGGAGGCTTTTCTTGCGGCAGGGGCTGACAGACTGGGCAGCAGTTCCCTTCTTGCCATGCTTCGGCAGGAAATCAAGCAGTAAGGCTGCGGAGGGAAGCTTCGGCAGCTCGTAAAAATGGGAAAAAGAAAAAGGGAGGAATTTATAATGAGTTTATTAAAGAAATTTGCAGCTATGGCAATGGTAGCAGTAATGGCAGTTGGCATGACAGCATGCGGCGGCGGTGATGATGCTGCGGACACAAAAACATATGTAATCGCAACAGATACAACCTTTGCGCCCTTTGAATTCCAGAATGACGCAGGCGAATATGTAGGCGTTGATATGGATCTGCTGGCTGCAATTGCAGAAGACCAGGGCTTTAAATATGACCTGCAGTATTTGGGCTTTGATGCGGCTGTACAGGCACTGGAATCCGGTCAGGCTGACGGTGTTATCGCAGGTATGTCCATCACACCCGAAAGACAGAAGAAATTCGACTTCTCCGATCCTTATTTCGACAGCGGCGTTGTTATGGGTATCGCAGAATCCAATAACGATATTAAATCCTATGAAGACCTGAAGGGCAAAAAGGTTGCCGTTAAGAGAGGTACAGAGGGCTATGATTTTGCTGAATCCATTAAGGATAAATATGGCTTTGAAACAGTTGTATTCGATACCTCCGATGCAATGTGCATGGATGTTAAGGTTGGCAACAGCGTAGCCTGCTTTGAAGACTACCCCGTACTGGGCTATGGCATCACACAGGGCAACGGTCTGAAAATGGTAACAGATAAGGAACAGGGCAGCTCCTACGGCTTTGCAGTTGGCAAGGGCGAAAATGCAGAGCTGCTGAAAATGTTCAACACAGGTCTTGCTAACCTGAAAGAAAATGGCAAATATCAGGAAATTCTGGATACATATATTCAGGAATAATTCCTTAAGGAGTAGTGCCTCATGAGTAGTTTTTTTGAGTATGTGGGACAGTGTATGCCGCAGCTGACATTAGGGCTGAAGCTTACACTGCAAATGACAGTCTTTTCATTGATTTTGGCTGTGGTTGTCGGTATGGTGATGTGCTTGTTCAGCATTTCCAAGGTGAAGCCTCTGAACTGGATTTCGGGTATTTATCTGAGCCTGATTCGTGGGACTCCCCTGATGGTACAGGCATTCTTCATCTATTTCGGTATCACAGGTGCGTTACATATCCGGATTACATCCTTTAGTGCAGCGATTCTGGTTCTTTGCCTGAATGCCGGCGCATACCTTTCCGAAATTTTCAGAAGCGGTATTGCAGCAGTCAACAAGGGACAGATGGAAGCGGCGAGAAGCTTGGGCTTGCCTTATGGCGTTGCGATGCGAAAAATCATCCTGCCGCAGGCAATCCGTATCGTGATTCCTTCCGTGCTGAACCAGTTTATTATCACTTTGAAGGATACCTCTATCCTTTCCGTTATCGGCTGCGGTGAGCTGATGCGTCAGGGTCAGCTGATTGTATCAAGAAACTATCAGAGTTTCCAGACCTATGCGATTGTTGCGGTTATGTATTATGTTGTTGTAATCGTGCTGACAAAAGCATTCCAGCTGGTTGAAAGGAGGTTGTCAAACAAATGATTAAGGTAAAAGTAGAAAAATTGCAAAAAAGCTTTGGCAGCCTTGAGGTTTTGAAGGGGATTGATCTGGAAGTCAAGGAAGGGGAAGTCGTTTGTCTGATTGGTCCTTCCGGTTCCGGCAAATCTACATTTCTGCGTTGCCTGAATCGTCTGGAAGAAACGACTGCAGGTACTGTTATTGTTGACGATAATGATATTACAGATCCCAAATGCAATATCAATAAGGTGAGAGAAAATATCGGCATGGTATTTCAGCAGTTTAATCTGTTCCCTCATCTGAATGTATTGGAAAATATTATGCTTGCGCCTGTGGACAGAAAGAAGCTGACAAAGGCGGAGGCAAAGCAAACAGCGGAACGCCTTCTGGCTACAGTTGGACTGGCGGAAAAGGCAGGAGAATATCCGCCGAATCTTTCCGGCGGACAGCAGCAGCGTGTTGCCATTGCACGAGCTTTGGCAATGAGTCCCGATATTATGCTGTTTGACGAGCCTACTTCCGCGCTTGACCCCGAAATGGTCGGCGAGGTTTTGGAGGTTATGAAGCAGCTTGCAAGGGATGGCATGACCATGATTGTAGTAACGCATGAAATGGGCTTTGCCAGAGAGGTTGCTGACCGTGTGATTTTTATGGACGGCGGCTATATCGTGGAGCAGGGGACACCGGCAGAGGTGTTTGGCAATCCGCAGAATAAGAGAACGCAGGATTTCCTGAATAAGGTTCTGTAAATACAATCCTATCCATACAAAAACAAAGTCTCGGATTTTTTATCCGGGACTTTTTTATGTATACGTTTTTCTTTGCATAAAGCAGGAAGGTATTGGGAAAAGTGAAATTGAATTTAACAAAGATTTTACAAAACTCATGCGAAATGACAAGTGCAGAAAAGAAAATTTGTTAAGATTCTGTTCATTCGGTGGAAATTGCCAAAAACCGATGATTTTTCATTGCGGCTGTCTATTGTTTATGATATCATTATTCAGGATGTAAAACAAAGATTTTACATGGTTTTTAGGAAAATTTTACAATCGAATCGAAGAAAAAACGGAGGAAAAAATGAGTTCTATAGTAATTCCCTTTATTGGTGGTCTGGCGATGTTCATTTATGGCATGAACATCATGGCGGATGGCTTACAGCACGCTGCCGGCTCCAAAATGAAGAAGATTCTTGAAGTGCTGACGCAGAATAAGCTGATGGGCATTGCGCTGGGTGCATTGGTTACGGCGATTATCCAAAGCTCCTCTGCCACAACGGTTATGGTTGTCGGCTTTGTAAACGCAGGGCTGATGAATCTGACACAGGCAATCAGCGTTATCATGGGTGCGAATATCGGTACAACCATCACGGGTTGGTTGGTTTCCGCAGGTGAATGGGCAAAAATGTTCAGCCCCTCTACACTGGCACCAATCGCAGTTATGGTCGGCGTAATCATAACGCTGGTGGGGAAAAGGCAGCAAAGCAAGGATGTAGCCGGTATCATCATTGGGTTTGGTATCCTTTTTATCGGTATGAATACCATGTCTGATGCGGTTTATCCCCTGAGAGAATCCGAGGTATTTAAGACAGCCTTTATTTCTATGGGCTCTAATCCTTTTCTGGGGATTCTGGTCGGCGCAGGCGTAACGGCGATTATCCAGAGCTCCTCTGCATCACAGGGTATCCTGCTCTCTCTGGCATCCGCAGGGCTGGTTCCTACGAATGCGGCAGTATTCATTATCATGGGGCAGAATATCGGTACCTGTGTGACTGCAATTTTAAGCTCTGTCGGTGCAAGCAAAAATGCAAAATGCGTTGGTACGATGCATCTGACCTTCAATATTGCGGGTACGATTATTTTCAGTATTCTTGCAATGTTTCTGTTTGCGAGACTGGACCCTTCCTATGGCGAGGGCATTATCAATATGACGCAGATTTCCTTTATCCATACGGTTTTCAACGTGGGTACAACGATTATCCTGATGCCCTTCAGCGGCTATATCATCAAATTTGCCATGAAGGTAAACGGCCTCAAGGCGGTGGAAACAAAGAGCGACGAGGCAGAGCTGGTGCATCTGGACAAGCGTATGATGTCCACTCCTTCTGTTGCGGTAGAGGGCGCAAAGCTGGAAACCATCCGCATGGGGCGTATTGCGAGAGAGAACCTTTCCTTGGCACTCTCTACGCTTTCTGACCACGATGAGGAAAAGATGGCAGATGTAAAGCAGAGAGAGTTTGTCATTGATAAGCTTTGTGATAATATTTCCAAGTATCTGATTGATTTGTGTATGTTGCATTTGAGCGATAAGGATAATGAAATGGTAACCTCCTTGCTCAACACAGTCAGCGACATGGAGCGTGTGGGCGACCATGCGGAAAATATCGTGGAATTGGCGGAAGAAATGAAGCAGGAGGGGATTTCCTTCTCCGATACGGCTTTGGAGGAGCTGAACGAAATGTCCACTACAACACTGGGGGCATACGACAATGCGGTGAAGGCGTTGGAGCTGGACGATATCACCTATGCCGTAAAGACCTCCTTCTTAGAGGATCAGGTTGATGCGATGGAAAAGAAGCTGCGCGCAGGGCATATCGAGCGTCTGTCCAATGCGGAATGCAGTGTTAACGCCGGGATTCACTTCATCGACCTTCTGGGGAATCTGGAACGTGTTTCCGACCATGCAATGAATATTGCGCAGGTTGTGCTGAATGAGCATAGAGCGGAAAAGAATTTCCATGAAGAAAAAAACGTGGAATGATTGACAATATAAAATGAGAACGGAGCCTTAGATTTTCAGGAGTCTTGCAGACCCCTTTGGGTCTAAGGCTTTTTTTGAAAGGGGGAAGCAATATGACGGCTTTGATGAAGATACAATCCTTTATTCAGGCGTATGTGAAGGCGATTGCGTCCATTCTGGATGTAGATGTTACGATTGTGGATAATGAATTGGTTCGTGTGGCTGGAACAGGCATTTATGCGGACGAGATTGGCAAAACTGTGACTCACGCGAATTTTTTTCATCATATTCTGGTTTCCGGCGAGAGCGGCAGTATTACGGACAGCATGGTGGATTTGAATTGCAAGGGCTGCGAAAAGCGCACAACCTGCAGAGAGCTTGCGAATGTTGCCTATCCCATTTTCAAGGAGGGGGCTGTGGTCGGCATCATTTCCATCATCGCCTTCAGCGAGGGGGAACGAAAAAACCTTCTGGAAAACAGAGGGCAGATGGAGGAATTTCTGAAATATATGTCTGTCCTGCTGGAAAGCAAGCTGTATACGGACGAGGCGAAGGAGCGTCTGGAACAGCAGCTGCAGGTGGTGCATGATGCGGAAAAGGGATGGTCCTTCGTTGGGGACAGCCCGAAAATGAAGGAAGCCATTCGGATTGGCAAAAAGGTCGCAAAATCGAATTCGACCGTTTTTCTGCGCGGTGAAAGCGGCACGGGGAAGGAGATTATGGCGAAGATGATTCATGCCCTGAGTGACCGTCGTGATAAGCTGATGATTTCTATTAACTGTGCAGCAATTCCCGAAAATTTGGTCGAAAGCGAATTATTCGGCTACGAGGAGGGCGCGTTCACAGGGGCGAAAAAGCATGGCTCCATCGGGAAATTTGAGCTGGCGCATGGCAGTACGATTTTTCTGGATGAAATCGGGGATATGCCTCTGCCGGTGCAGACAAAGCTGCTGCGCGTGCTGCAGGAAAGCGTGGTGGAACGGATTGGCGGCACGAAGCCGATTCCCATTGATATCCGCGTGATTTGTGCGACGAATAAAAATATTGAGCAGATGGTGGAGGAGGGGGCGTTCCGCGAGGATTTGTATTATCGGCTGAACATCATCCCCATTGAGCTGCCGCCCCTGCGCAAGCGTAAGGAGGATTTGCCTGCGCTGATAGAATATTACATTGCGTACTATAATCAGAAGCTGGGAAAGAGCATGCGCGGCGTTTCGCCTGAGGCGCTGCAGACGCTGACAAGCTATGACTGGCCGGGGAATGTGCGTGAAATGAAAAATATTATTGAATATCTGGAAAATATTGCAGAGGGAGAAATCATTCAGCTTTCGGATTTGCCCGACCATATCGTGATGCGCTCCGGCAAGGGCTTTGAGGATTGGTCTCTGGACGAAATTGTGGAGGACTATGAAAAGCGTGTGCTGAGCAGCATGGTGAAGAAGGGCGCAACGCTGGAGGAAAAAAATCAGCTGGCAGAAAATTTGAAAATCAGCCGTGCAACGCTGTACCGTAAGCTGAAAAAATATGATTTATTATAATTCTTAAAAATGAGAATCGTTATCAGAAATGAGAATTTTTGTGTATAAAAAATACATCCATAATTTTGGATATTTCCGGTAAAAAAACAGGGGATTTTCTGCTGTGATGCAGACAGAAAAAAGAATCTGTTTTTGCATGACGTACAGGAAAAAGAACAATCCGAAGAAACCGGAATTTCATTCTCATATATGAGAAAACAGAACGAAAAAACCGCCGAAAACTGGCGGTTTTCTTTTTGGCACGATTCTTGCTCTATATATCCGCAGAAGGAAAAAATAAAATGATTGGGAGATATAGGAGGAAGAATTATGGATATGAATTTAGTATTTGACGCAATCAAAGCAGAAATGAAACCCAGTATGGGCTGTACCGAACCCGTTGCACTGGCACTGGCGGTTTCCAGAACCTGTGAGCATCTGGATGCGCCCACACAGAAGTTGGAAATGCTTATCAGCTCCAATATTTTTAAAAATGCGTACAGCGTACAGATTCCCAATGCAGGGACTTACGGCATTGAGCTGGCGTGCGTGCTGGGGATGCTGCTGAGCAAGCCCGGCAATACCATGGAAATTTGCGCGGGCATCAAGCCTGAGCATGTGGAAAAGGCGAAAAAGCTCGTTGCGGAAGGCTTTGTGCATGTAAAGGTTCTGAAAAGCAGTCAGTTCTACATTGAATGTACTGCAACAGACGGCAAGGATACCGTGCATACCATCACAGAGGACGAGCATGACAACCTTGTGTTCTGCGAAAAGAACGGCGAAGTGCTGTTGGATAAAAGAGTGAAGAAGGAAGCGGTCGACAGCGAAGAAAAGGAAGGCACCTTTGATGTAACAAAGCACACCTTCTCTGAATTTTATCACTGGGCAAACGAGGTGGATGTTGCGGATTTGCAGTTCATTAAGGAAGCCATTGACATCAATATGGAAATTGCGAAAAAGGGCATGGAGAAAAAATATGCCTTCGGCGTTGGCCCTACGGTACAGGATCTGCTGAAAAAGGGTCTGCTGAAATCTGACGTTGTAACAGCAGTCAGAAGTATTCCCGCGGCGGCGGCTGACTTCCGTATGAGCGGCGGCAACGGCTCCGTTATGACCTTCTGCGGCAGCGGCAACCAGGGCATTTCCACCACACTGCCCATGGCGGTATTCGCAGACAGAATGGGCATCCCCGAAGAAAAGCTGCTGAGAGCGGAATTCATGGGCATGCTGATGATTATGTATATGAAGAAATACGTTGGTCGACTGAGCCCCGTTTGCGGCGCAATGCTGGCAGGGACAGGCTCCGCGGCAGGCATGGCTTACATGATGGGCGGCACAGTTGCACAGGTAAGCGGCGCAGTACAGAACATGATGGGCTCTGTTGCCGGCATCTTCTGCGATGGCGCAAAGGGCGGCTGTGCGGTGAAGGTTGCAGCCTGCGCGAGTGAAGCGGTTTATGCGGCAATGTATGCAATGGACGGCAGTGTAATCGGCGTTTCCGATGGTATCAACAGCACAAAGGCAGAGGATACCGCAAAGAACCTTGCAAAGCTGAGCCATGAAGCACTGGATACCCTCGATATGAAGGTAATCGAAATCATGCAGACAAAGAAATAATCAAAAAAAGATTCAAAAAAAATTCGATAAGAAAATTCTGAAATAGCCAAACAAAAGCCCCTGTACCTTGAAAAGAAGGTGCAGGGGTTTTTATGTCCGAAAAATTATAGCTGAATCATATCGTCAATCATATTGCTGATTTTATCACGGCTGATTTTTTCGAGAATGGCTTTTTTCACAAAGCCATCCTTCGTAAAGCCAAATTCGGCAATATATTCCTCCAGCAAAGCGTAGGTTTCCGCATCCAGCGTAACGGAAAGCTTTTTGGTTGTCGGTTTTTTCGCCGTTGCTTTTTTTGCTGTTGCTTTGGTTGTGGCTTTCTTTTCTGCCATGCACACACTCCTTTTTGGTTCATTTATTTGCTCGGAAGATAGGATGCTTCCTTCAGGATAAAGCCGCCCTCCACAGGCTGATAGGTCAGCTGCAGCTCGCCGCAGGCGGTATCCGGTGCGGTTTGCAGCAAAAGGGTTGCGGTCAGCGTGTTTTCCACAATGCGATAGGTTACCATATCACTGAAAACCAGCTTGCCATAGCTGCCTAA
Source organism: Clostridium sp. MCC345 (assembly GCF_018785345.1). Taxonomy (NCBI): domain Bacteria; kingdom Bacillati; phylum Bacillota; class Clostridia; order Eubacteriales; family Clostridiaceae; genus Clostridium; species Clostridium sp. MCC345. The sequence goes on along the minus strand of NZ_WQPP01000017.1, from coordinate 35,251 downwards.
ATCGGTAAAGGTATGTACGCCTTCCTTCGTGGAAAGCTGATAGGTTCCGTCCTTTTCGGTAATCAGCGGTTCTGCGATTTCACGGGGATCGGGTACGAAATATTCCTCTAAGGTTTCTTTATCGTAAGCGACAATGCCTTCCACATGGAAGCCGCTGCCTGCGCCAACTGTGAAAATCACATAAATTTCATCCTTGCCATCGTTATTTAAGTCTGCAAGTGTAAGTGTCGGTGCATAGCTGCCGTCCACCAGACAATTTAACTGAAATTGCTCCTGCACATCCTTTGAGGTTAATACGAAATTTTCGTTTCCCTTATACACCAAAGAGATGGATTCCTCCGGAATTTCCGCAACAACCGTTGCAGCTGGGGGTACGGTTACTTTTTTCAGCATCGTAGTTACCTCTGCCTCGGCAACTGCGGCAGAAGGGAGAACATATTCCTCCGTACCAAGGAACACACCGCTGCCATACGCCCACTGAATTGCGGGAATGGCATAGGGTGTGATATCCGAAGCATCTGCAAAGCTGAGAATATTCGTGTTTTCTCCAACGGAAACATCATAGCCCTTATAAGCGGCATAGCGATAGAAAATGGCTGCAAGCTGTTCTCTTGTGATTTTCTGATTCGGCTCAAATTTTCCGTTACCGTAGCCGCTGACGATTTTGGCTTCCGCCGCCCAACGAACGGCATCTGCCGCAGTATCGGCAACGTCCGTAAAAGGCAGAGCATAATTGATGACGGGTGCGCCTTCCTGCTGCCACAGCAGGCTGATGACATCCTCTCTGGTGGCGGCATCTGTTGCTTCAGCAGCAAAAGCCGGTGCGGATGTACCCATAACCATAGCAGCACTGAGGGCGAGGAGCAGGGGGTGTTTTCGATTCATTTTGTTTCCTCCTTTATCAGAACTATGATTTTTCTTCTTTTCATCAGTATAGTGTGAGGGAAAAAAGAATGCAATAGATTTGAAAAAGTTTAAAGCTTTTGCAACAAAATTCACATTTTTTTACAAAGCTAGAAATGAAATTTTAAAAAAAGAAAAGGCTTCTGTTATGATTTCAAAAAAACAGTGCATACTAGGTTTGTACCAAATTTGAGGAGGGATTTTTATGGAACGCTGCAATGAGTGTATCAAATGTACTGTTGAGCAGTGCAGACATCACCACAACACAAAGAATTACTGTACACTGGAATCCATTCAGGTGGGCACACATGAAATGAATCCGACCAAAGACCAGTGTACGGACTGTATGTCCTTTGCTGTAAAATAACGAAATGAATGGAAGAAGCGGGTGCTTTGTACAGACAAGGTATCCGCTTTTTCTGTTGCATTGCGGCGGTATTTTATCGTACAATGGGAAGGAAACAGGAGGTAGGAGCATGAAGATTTATTTTGTACGTCACGGTGAAACGGATATGAATGCCAGAAATATGTTCTACGGCTGGTATGATGCGGATATCAATGAAAAGGGCATCGCGCAGGCGGAGGAGCTGAGAGCGGCATTTGAAACGATACATATTGATGCGATTTATTCCAGTGATCTGAAGCGCGCCTATCATACGGCGGAAATTATTGCGAACGGCAGAGAAATTCAGCCCGTTCCCGAAATTCGGGAGTTATATTACGGTGATTGGGAAAACCGCACATGGGAGGAAATGTCCGAAGCGGATTTAGAGGAATGGCATGGCTGGCTGACCGATTGGGTAGACAGAAGGATGCCAAACGGGGAAGCCTTTATGGAATTTTATGACCGCGTGATAAGAGGATTGGAGCAGATTATCAAGGAAAACAAGAGCAAGCATGTTTTAATCGTATCACATAATGGGGCTTTGAGTGCCATGCACTGCCATCTGACGGGGGCAGGCCCCAAGGCGTTCTGGCGGTTCAATTCCAAGCAGGGGCATTACAGTGCGGTCTGGGTTTCGGGAGAAAAGCGGACGTATGACTGCATGAATTACCCTGCGGTGTGGAAGGAAAATCGAAAATAAGCTGTCCACTTCATAAGGACAGACTGGCGCGAAATCGTTGATTTTATCGAAAAAACAGGAATCGGGAAAAAGTTTTTTCTGTAAAGGAAAAATACTTGACAAGGAGAGATTTCTCTGGTAGGATAGGTAAGGTGATTGTAAAGTAGTTATCCTTTACAGGAGGCAGGAAGAACATGGATGATATTTTGCAGCTGACTTTGCTTTATGATTTTTATGGCGAATTGCTGACGGAAAAACAGAAGCAGGTATATGAACTGCATTATCAGAACGACCTCTCCCTGACGGAGATTGGCGAGGAATTATCCATCAGCCGGCAGGCTGTCCGCGATCAGCTGAAGCGGACGGAGAAAATCCTTCTGGATTATGAGGAAAAGCTGCAGCTGGTTTCCCGTTTTCAGGCACAGAAAAAAGCCGTGCAGGAAATGAAGCACATCATGGAGGGACTGGAAAAGAAAAATCCGGACGCATCTGTGGTGAAGGCAATCGCAAAAATGAAAAAAATCGCTGACGATATCTTGTCCTGAAAGGAGGTCGCGATTGATGGCATTTGAAAATCTTTCCAATAAGCTGCAGGAGGTATTCAAGCAGCTGAGAAGTAAAGGCGTGCTGACGGAGGCAGATGTAAAGGCTGCCATGCGAGAAGTAAAAATCGCCCTTCTGGAGGCAGACGTTAACTTCAAGATTGTTAAGGAATTTATTAAAAAGGTAACAGAGAGAGCTGTCGGTACGGAGGTACTGCAGGGGCTGAATCCCGGACAGCAGGTTATCAAAATCGTAAACGAGGAACTGATTGCGCTGATGGGCTCCACACAGGCGCAGCTGACCTTTTCCAGAAAGCCGCCCACTGTTTTCATGATGGTTGGTCTGCAGGGTGCAGGTAAAACAACCACAAGCGGCAAGCTGGCAGGACAGCTCAGAAAGCAGGGCAGAAGTCCTTTGTTGGTTGCTTGTGACGTTTACAGACCTGCGGCAATCAAGCAGCTGCAGGTGGTTGGGAAAAATTACAACATTCCCGTATTTGAAATGGGCACAGAGGTCAGCCCTGTGGAAATTTCAAAAAAAGCATTGGAGTATGCGGCACAGCAGCATCATGATGTTATTTTAATCGATACGGCAGGTCGTTTGCATATCAATGAGGAGCTGATGCAGGAGCTGCAGGACATCAAAACGGCAGTCAGACCGCAGGAAATTCTGCTTGTGGTCGATGCAATGACAGGGCAGGACGCAGTTACGGTTGCGGAAAGCTTTGACGGTCAGTTAGGCGTAGATGGTATTATTCTGACAAAGCTGGACGGTGACGCACGAGGCGGTGCGGCGCTTTCTGTCAGAAGCGTAACCAACAAGCCTATTAAATATATCGGTATGGGCGAGAAGATGGAGGATTTGGAGCCGTTTTATCCCGACCGAATGGCATCCCGTATTCTGGGGATGGGCGATGTACTTTCTCTGATTGATAAGGTGCAGGCGAATATTGATGAGCAGGAAGCGCTCGATATGGCAAAGAAAATGCGTGCCAACGATTTCACACTTGAGGATTTTCTTGCGCAGATGCAGCAAATTAAGAAAATGGGGCCCTTGAAGGATTTGCTCGGCATGATGCCCGGCATTCCCGGAATGGGCAAGCTTGATCTGGAATCGGCGCTCAATGGGGTAGACCCCCAGAAGGAAATGGCAAGAACCGAAGCCATTATCCAATCCATGACGAAGGAGGAAAGAGCAAATCCTTCCATTCTGAATGGACCTCGAAAGAAACGTATCGCCGCAGGCTGCGGCAGAAGCATTGCAGATGTCAATCGCCTCATCAAGCAGTTTGAGGAAATGAAAAAAATGATGAAGCAGATGAACAATATGCAAAAAGGGAAAAAGGGTAAATTTCCTTTCTTCCGTTAAACAAAGACACTTATTCCGTCAGGATTAAGAAATAAAAGGCAAAGAAAAAATAAGAATTTTTAAAAGCAGGAGGACAAAATCATGGCAGTAAGAATCAGACTGAAAAGACTGGGCGCAAAGAAGGCACCTTTTTACAGAATCGTTGTAGCAGATTCCAGAACATCCAGAAACGGCAGATCTATCGAAGAAATCGGTATCTATGATCCTACAAAGGAACCCGTTGTTCTGAAGGTAGATGCAGAAGCAGCAAACAAATGGCTGGCAAACGGCGCACAGCCTTCCGATACAGTAAAGGCTCTGCTGAAAAAAGCAGGCGTAATCGGCGAATAAATCCTATTTAAGGGAGGCCGATTTATGAAAGAATTGTTAGAAGTCATTGCAAAAAGACTTGTGGAACATCCCGAACAGGTTGTGGTTGCAGAAACAAATAACGAACGTGCTTTGATTCTGGAACTGAAGGTTGCTCCCGAGGATATGGGTAAGGTCATCGGCAAGCAGGGCAGAATTGCAAAGGCAATCCGCACTGTGGTAAAAGCCGCCGGCATCCATGAAGACAAAAAAATCATCGTGGAAATTGTGCAGTAAGCAGAGGAAAACGGTGACGGCGGTGGGATTTTTCCTGCCGCCTTTTTCATATCAGATAAAAAGGAATGGGTTTCATATATGGAAAATTATTTTGAAATCGGTAAGATTACCGGAACACACGGGATTCGCGGCACGATGCGCGTTTTCCCGACCACGCAGGACCCGACGCGCTTTGAGCGGCTGAAGGAAATTACCGTGGAGATTCGCGGCAAGCAGGAGCTTTTTCACATTCAGAAGGTGGCATATCAGAAAAATATGATTCTGCTGACGGTAAAGGAAATCAATGACATCAATGTGGCGGAGCTGTATAAAAATGGGCGGATTTTGATTCCCGATGCTGCTGCGATTCCTCTGGAGGAGGATGAATATTATACCCGCGACCTCTATGGGATGCAGGTTGTGACGGATGAGGGGGAAGCGCTGGGCGAGCTTGTGAAGATTTACGAAACGGGCGCGAATGATGTGTATGCGGTGAAAAAGGATGGGGACGCAAAGGAGCTGCTGATTCCTGCCATTAAGGACTGCATTTTGAAGGTAGACATTGATGCGCGCGTGATGACGGTACATCTTTTGGAAGGACTGAGATAAAATGAAGCAGTTTTTCGTGTTGACGCTGTTTCCCGAAATGATAGAGCAGACGCTTTCACACAGTATTATGGGCAGAGCGCAGAAGGAAGGGCATATTTCCGTGGAGGCGGTCAATATTCGTGATTTTACGCTGAATAAGCATAAGCATGTGGACGATTATCCCTATGGCGGCGGCGCAGGTCTGGTGATGCAGGGACAGCCGATTTATGATGCCTATCAAAGCCTTCTGCCGAAAGCGGAGCATGCGCGCGTGGTTTTCATGACACCGCAGGGCAGACCCTTTACGCAGCGTGTGGCAGAGGAGCTGGCGCAGGAGGAAAATTTGGTTTTTCTTTGCGGACATTATGAGGGCATTGATGAACGCGTGATTGAGGAAATTGTGACGGATGAAATCTCTCTGGGGGATTTTGTGCTGACGGGCGGCGAGCTTGCGGCAATCACAATCATTGATGCGGTTTCCCGTCTGGTGCCGGGGGTGCTTGGAAAGGAGGAATCCTTTGAGGATGAAAGCTTTTCCGAGGGGCTTCTGGAATATCCGCAGTACACGCGTCCGCCTGTGTTTATGGGTAGAGAAGTGCCGGAGGTGCTGCTGAGCGGACATCATGGAAATGTCGCGAAATGGCGGAGAGAGCAGGCACTCATTCGTACTGCAAAAAAACGCCCCGATTTGCTGAAAAAGGCGGTGCTGACGAAACAGGACATTGCATTTTTGCAGAAGCAGGGCATTACAATAGAAGAAACGGAATAAAAAAAGGAGCTGTTATTCAGTTCCTTTTTTGTATACACAGATATTTATTTGCTTGATATTTATTTGTTCATATTGCGGATGTGCATATAAACGGTGTTTTTGGAAATACCCAGATGGTTTGCGATGGTGATAACGGAATCCTTCAGATTGAAGATGCCCTTCTGATACAGCAGGGAAATAATTTCCTTATTCTTATTGGAGGAAGAAATCGTGAGATTGCTGTAAACGGTTTTTTTGGCATCCTCCAGTGCATTCAGCATCAGCTCCTCTGTATTTTCTACAAAGGTTTCGGAGATATTTTCGGATTCTGTTTTCGTGATGGGCGTGAAGGTCTGCATGAAGGAAAGCAGGGGGGTATTCAGATAATAATTGATGCAGAACAGCCCGATAATCTGGTGCTTCTCCCCAAGAATGGCGGAAATAGACGCTTTAAAGGCTTCGCCGCGTTTGTTTTTGGCAAAGTAGGTGACGTGGTTCATGCCGGGGGTTGCCATCATTTTATTGACAAAATTCAGTGTAACCTCGGAAATGGGCGCACCAACCTGTCTGCCGGAAAGATGCCCATTCACAATTTTGACAACAGAAGCATCCAGCTGTGTCAGGTCATGAATGATGACCTCGCAGTTTTCTCCCCAGAATTCTGCCAATCCGTCCGCAGACAGCATATAGGATTCCAAAATGGCTTTTTCTTTTTCGCTCAGAATTGTAATTGAATGATCCATAGAGTACCTCCATGCACAAATAAGCTGTTTTTACAGCTTGAAAAACGGTTTTTATGTTCTTATCATACAGGAAAGGCAGATGTTTTTCAAGAGGGGAATCGTAATTTTGATGAAAAAATTTAATTTCGCTGAACAAATTGTTACCATAAAACAAAAATTGGAAATCCGTTAAAGGAGCGTTAAGAAAATCCGTATCCGTCTATCTTAACGGAAATTTTATAGTTTTCGGAGAGATTCTTTTTTATAATAAAAACAGGTAAAGCAAAAGCGACATAAAGGGGTGGGTCAGAATGAGAAAAACCTTGATTTATAAAAAAAGAGTACAGGATGAAACAGGCAGAGAATATATCCTGTGGTATTCTCTGGTGATTCGTGTCGCAGAGCACGGGCGGATTTATGGCGTGGAAATAGAAAAAACAAACGAATACGGACGGCAGGAGCGGGCGCTGATTGCCGGTATCTCCGAAGAAAAAAAGGAAACACAGTATTTTCTGGAAAGACTCTGGTGCGGAGCTGCCATGCCGGCAGAGCTGAATGCGCTGTATGATGATTATATCGGCGAAAAGGAATGGCAGGATGACAGAGGAATTTACGTCGCTTGCTAAGAGAAATCAAAGCCTTGGTTTAAAAGCTAAGGCTTTCTTTTTTTGCAAAAAAGCATGCTTGTAGGATATCGTGGGAGGCAAAATGGATGGTTTTTGTAGGAATTGGTGAAAAATCGGGGCGGAATGAAAAAGATTTCTCCAAAATACAAGGGGTAAAACCGTTGCAAATGGGAAATGCGACCGTTATAATGAAAAAATAAAGTGGCGGTTTTTCTACGAAAGAAAGGAACAGTATATGAGCGAAAAGGTTTCTGTACCCGAAATTTTTGGGATGAATGTATTCAACGATGCAATGATGCGTGAGCATCTGCCGAAAAAGGTTTACGAGGAATTGAAAAATACCATTGAACGTGGGGAAATGCTCAATTCCGAGATTGCGGATATTATTGCCAATGCAATGAAGGATTGGGCGATTGAGCGCGGCGCAACCCATTATACGCACTGGTTTCAGCCAATGACAGGGATTACGGCGGAAAAGCATGATTCCTTTTTAGCGCCTCCCTCCAACGGAAGAGCAATTATGGAATTTTCCGGCAAGGAGCTGATTAAGGGGGAATCCGATGCGTCCTCCTTCCCCTCCGGCGGTCTGCGTGCGACCTTCGAGGCGCGTGGCTATACGGCTTGGGACTGTACCTCTCCTGCATTTTTGCGTGAGGATGCGGCAGGGGTTACCTTGTATATCCCGACGGCGTTCTATTCCTACACAGGCGAAGCACTGGATAAAAAAACACCTCTGCTGCGTTCCTGTGAAGCGGTCAGCAGACAGGCAATGCGTATTGTGCGTCTGTTCGGCAACCAGACTGCGGAAAAGGTAACGGTCAGCTGCGGCGCAGAGCAGGAATATTTCCTGATTGACAAAAATCTTTATCAGAAAAGAAAAGACCTGATTTTTACAGGGCGTACCCTTTTTGGTGCGGCTCCCCCGAAGGGGCAGGAGATGGACGACCATTATTTCGGCAGTATTAAGGAAAGAGTTGCCTGCTTCATGCACGAATTGAATGTGGAGCTATGGAAGCTGGGTGTGCCTGCAAAGACACAGCACAACGAGGTTGCACCTGCACAGCATGAGCTGGCACCGATTTTTGAGGACTGCAACAAGGCAACAGACCATAACCAGCTAATTATGGAGGCAATGAAGCGAATTTCCGGACACCATGATATGACCTGCCTGCTGCACGAAAAGCCCTTCGCAGGCGTGAACGGCAGCGGCAAGCATGTAAACTGGTCTCTGAGCACGGATGATGGGCAGAATCTGCTTGATCCTGGGAAAACACCGCATGAAAACGCACAGTTCCTTGTATTTCTGTGCGCGATTATCAAGGGCGTGGATGAATACCCTGAACTGCTGCGCCTTTCTGCAGCCAACCCCGGCAACGATCATCGTCTCGGCTCGCAGGAGGCACCGCCGGCAATCATTTCCATCTTTCTTGGCGACCAGCTGCAGGATATTTTCGACCAGATTGAGCATGGCGGAGCAACAAGCAGCCTGCAGGGCGGCAGAATGAGGGTTGGTGTAAACACGCTGCCCGCACTGAAAAAGGACGCAACGGACAGAAACAGAACCTCTCCCTTTGCCTTTACAGGGAATAAATTTGAATTCCGCATGCCGCCTTCCTCTGCATCCATTTCCGGTCCGAATTTCTCCCTGAACACGATTGTGGCAGAGGAGCTGCAGAAATTTGCGGATGAGCTGGAGCAGGCAGAGGATTTCAACGCGGCAGTGCATGAGCTGGTACGCAGAACCTATGTGGAGCATAAAAGAGTCATTTTTGACGGCAATGGCTATTCTGAGGAATGGCTGGAGGAGGCGACACGCAGAGGGCTGCCCAATATCACCAATTCCGTGGATGCGGTACAGGCATTTCTGGATGATAAGGTGGTTGAGCTGTTCGGCAAGCATGGCGTTCTGAGCAGCATCGAATTGCAGGCAAGAGCGGAAATCCGCTATGAGGCCTATATCAAGCAGATTAACATTGAAGCAAAAACCATGCTTGATATGGCATCCAAGCAGATTCGTCCTGCGGTTGTGAAATATGCAGGGGAGGTTGCGCAGGCGATTATCGCCATGAAGGCTGTCGGCATGGATACCACCGCACAGGAAGAAATTTTGCAGGATATCAATGAAAATCTGAAGCTGCTCCACGAAAAGCTGAAGGTTCTTGAAGAAGAAACCGAGCGCGCAGGGGCATTGCAGGAGGATAATAAAACACAGGCATTCTTCTATCGTGACCATGTATTCAAAGCAATGAAGGAGCTGCGGGAGCCTGCCGACCGACTGGAGCTGCTGGTGGATGAAAACAGCTGGCCTCTCCCGACCTATGGGGAGCTGCTTTTCAACATATAAGCTTATTGTATGACAAGTTAAGAGCAAAATAAAAAAGAAACCACGTTTTTTTAAATGTATTTTTGAAGAAACGTGGTTTTTTCGCGCTTATCGACACTTTTTTGACAGACAAAGAACGATATTATTTGTATGACAAGTATCGAATAAATGCAAAAATTATAGATAAAATCATTGAAAAGTATAACTTTTTTACAAATGATAGTTCGGATACAATATATTTTTGACGGTTTATATGTCAAAAATTATGTATTTTTTTAAATACGAAGCAAAAAATCTGTGAATTTTCTTGCAACTGAGAAAAAGTTGCGTTATAATGAGACCGAGGCAAGAGAAAAACAACAAAAAAATATCTAAAATATTTTCTTGATAAAAGCATAATTTATTAAATTTTCATAGAATGGCACTTTTGAAATACATTTATTGGAAATTTTGCATAAAGGTATTGTGAGAGAAACCCGAAATGGTTTGGAGGCGAAAACGATGGTAGCTGACGACAGAAGAATCAGAATTATCACAGGTCACTACGGCAGCGGCAAGACTGAATTTGCAGTCAATTATGTCAAGAAGCTGCGCGAGAGCGTAGACGGAAGGGTAGCCATTGCCGATTTGGATATTGTAAATGTTTATTTCCGCTCCAGAGAGAAAAAAGAAGAGCTGGAAGAAAAAGGAATTCAGGTAATTGCATCCAACTTGGATACGGCAGTTGCGGATGTTCCTGCGGTTTCCGGCGCGATGACGATGCCTGTCATCAATAAGGAATATCAGTATGTGGTAGACCTTGGCGGCAACGATGTCGGCACACTGGTGCTGGGCAGAATCAAACCTCTTTTGGATCATGCGGAAGCAGACTTTTTTATGGTAGTCAATGCCTACCGCCCGAATACCTCTACACCTGAGGGTATTATCGAGCAGATGGAAAATCTGGAATATGCGGCTGGGCTGAAGGTGACAGGCTTCATCAATAACACGAACCTTGTTAGAGAGACAACGGCGGAATGTTTGCTCCATGGGGACGAAGTATTGAAGGAGGTAACAAAACGCACAGGGGTTCCTGTGAAGTATGTTTCCTATGTCAAGGATGTAATGACAGAGGAAATACCAGAAGGACTTTCTGGGGAGCTTTTCCCTATGGAGTTTAATATGAGAAAGACCTGGATGTAAATTCAAATATTTATGGAGGTGTATTTTGAATGGCAAAAGGTAAAGTAACGATCAATGAAGTGATTTGTAAGGGTTGCGGCCTTTGTGTATCTGTTTGTCCTAAGAGCGTACTTGCTCTTTCTACAACAAAAATCAATCCCGCAGGTTACAATCCCGCAGAAATGATCAACGAAGATTGTATCGCTTGCACAAGCTGCGCAAAGATGTGCCCTGATTGTGCGATTGTAGTAGAAAGACTGGACTAAGAGAGGAGGAATTTTCAATGGCAAAAGTTTTGATGAAAGGCAACGAAGCAGTTGGTAAAGCGGCTATTGAGGCGGGTTGCAGATATTTCTTTGGCTACCCCATCACTCCTCAGTCCGAAGTACCTGAATATTTATCTGTTGAATTACCCAAGGTAGGCGGCACATTCGTGCAGGCTGAATCCGAGGTGGCAGCAATTAACATGGTTTACGGTGCAGCAGCAGCAGGCGCAAGAGTGCTGACAAGCTCTTCTTCCCCCGGTATTGCACTGAAGCAGGAAGGTATCGGTTACATCAGTAACGCAGGCCTGCCCGCAGTTATCATCAACATGATGCGTGGTGGCCCGGGCCTTGGTACCATTCAGCCCGGTCAGGCTGACTATAACATGACAGTAAAGGGTGGCGCAAACGGCGACTACCACAACGTAGTTCTGGCTCCCGCATCCGTACAGGAAGCTGTTAACATGGTTATGGAAGCATTCGATATCGCTGACCAGTATCTTCTGCCCGTTATCATTCTGGCTGACGGTCTGATTGGTCAGATGATGGAACCCGTTGAATTCAACTACGTTCCCAGACCCAACCTGCCCGAAAAAACATGGGCTCTGGTAGGTCACTACGGCGCAGAAAGAAGCAACATCAAAAACCTGGTTATCGAACCCGATGAATGTGAAGCATGGAACCATGATCACTTCAAGGTATATGATGAGGTTGTGAAGAACGAACAGGCTTGGGAAGAATACAAGATGGATGATGCAGAATATGCATTCGTTTCCTACGGTACAGCTTCCAGAGTTGTTAGAACAGCAATCGGCTATCTGAGAGCAGAAGGCTACAAAGTAGGTATGATCAGACCTAAAACACTGTGGCCCTTCCCTCAGAAGGCATTCGATAAATTCAATGATAAAATCAAAAAGTTCCTGGATGTGGAAATGTCCATGGGCCAGATGGTTCCCGACGTTGCATACGCATGTAACGATAGAAACAAGGTTGCATTCCACGGCAGAACAGGCGGTAACGTACCTACTGTAGATGAAATTGTTGAATTTGGTAAAGAAGTTATGGGAGGTGACAAATAATGGCAGTTGTATTTGAAAAAACAAAAGGTTTAACAGACGCGAAATTGCATTATTGTCCCGGTTGTGCACACGGTATCGTACACAGACTGGTAGCAGAAGTTCTGGAAGAAATGGGCGAGCTGGGCAACTCCATCGTTGCAGTTCCCGTAGGTTGTGCAGTATTTGCAAACAACTACTTCAACATTGACGCAATCCAGTGTGCGCATGGTCGTGCTCCCGCAACAGCAACAGGTATCAAGAGAGTACATCCCGAACAGACAGTATTTACATATCAGGGCGATGGTGACCTTGCTTCCATCGGTACATGTGAAATCGTTCATGCAGCAGCGCGTGGTGAAAAGATTACAACAATCTTCATCAACAACGGTATCTACGGCATGACAGGTGGCCAGATGGCTCCCACAACTCTGCCCGGCATGAAGGCAACAACAGCTCAGAACGGCCGTGACCCTAAGGTAAACGGTAACCCTCTGCGCGTTTCCGAAATGCTGGCATCCCTGACAGGTCCCGCATACATCGAAAGAGTATCCATTTCCACACCTGCACAGGTAGCAGCTGCGAAGAAAGCAATCAGAAAAGCATTTGAAATCCAGAAACAGGGTCTGGGCTTCACCTTCATCGAGGTTGTAGCTTCCTGCCCTACAAACTGGGGTCTGACACCCGTAAAAGCTATGGAATTTGTAAGAGAAAAAATGATTCCTTACTATCCTCTGGGCGTATATAAAGATATCACAGTAGAGGAGGGCAAATAATTATGAGTACATTTTCTTCTATCATCGCAGGTTTCGGCGGCCAGGGCTCTCTGCTGATGGGTAAAATTATGGCTTATGCTGGCATGCTGGAAGGCAAAGAAGTTTCCTGGTGTCCTTCCTATGGTCCCGAAATGCGTGGCGGTACTGCAAACGTAAACGTAATCATTTCCGACGAAAATGTTGGTTCTCCCGTTGTTACAAAGGATGCAGACTGTATCGTAGCACTGAACCAGCCTTCTCTGGATAAATTTGTAGGCGTTGTAAAGGAAGGCGGCGCTCTGGTTGTGAATGCTGACCTTTGCACCGTTGGCGCTGTAAAGGATGGCGTTAAGGTATACGCTGTTCCCGCAAACAAAATTGCAACAGACAACTTCGGCGGCTCCAAGCTGGCTAACCTGGTTATGCTGGGTGCAGTTGTTTACGCAACAGGCGCAATTGATATTGCAGGTCTGGATGAAACATTCGCACATGTTTTTGAAGGCGGCAAAGCAAAATTCATCCCCAACAACAAAAAAGCATTTGAGTTGGGCTATGAATATGCAAAAAATCTGTAATCTTATACAGTAAAATTCGTCCTGTATCCGAAAGGGTACAGGACTTTTTTATATTTGCAGCAGAAGGGATTGTAATATTTTGTCGAAATCAGCAGAGACTTCTCTTGTTTTCTGAAATCATGCGTGCTAAAATGAAGAAAATATTCAGTATTTTGATGGATTGAAAACATGATAGGGGGGGAATGAGGATGGAAGAACAGCCGCAGCCTTTGGAAAAAGAAACGGCAGAGATAAACGGAAGCAAAACACACAGGCTAAGGGTTGTTATTGTATTTTTATTCCTGCTTACGGTATTCCTCGTTTCTGTATATACCTTTATTTTGCAGAGAAATTACAGCGAAAATACACTGGAATCGGCTGTAGAATGGAATACTCAGTGCGCTGATGCCATTCATAAGCTGGTGCTGCAAAAATTAACCGGAGAGGATTACAAAAATATTTCTACGATTGCGGATATGCAGTCAGAACGCTATCAGAGGCTGCAAAAGGAGCTGAGCGAGCTGCGAAAGCTGAATCCCACCCGCTATCTTTATACAGCGAAGATGGGGGCGGATGGCAGACCGATTTATCTGATTGATGGGCTGGATTTGGATGCAAAGGATTTTGCCTATCCCGGAACGTACATAGAAAAAGAAATGGTTCCGTATATCGAAGCGGCGCTTGCAGGAGAAACCGTTTATTCGCAGGAAATCGTGGACACCGCATGGGGGCATATTTTCACAGCCTGCTATCCGGTGCGCGAGGATACCGGCGAGGTTATCGGTGCGATTTGCATGGAAATGGATATGGAGCATACCTATAAGCTGCTGGAGCAAAGCAATCGTGCGGCGGTGAAGATGGCTATGTTTGCGGCTATTGTTTTGGTGCTGTTTGCCTTAGGTGCGTATTGCCTGATACAAAAAAGCAGAACGAAAAGCGAGGAGCAGCAGGAGCAGCTGCAAAAGGCGGTTGAGGCGGCGGATGCAGCCAATGAAGCAAAATCGGTGTTTTTGTTCAATGTGAGCCACGATATTCGCACGCCCATGAATGCGATTATTGGCTATGCCGAGCTGGCGGACAGAAATCTGGACAAAAAGGAGCTGCTGCGAAGCTATTTGGAAAAAATCGGCATCTGCGGACAGAAAATGCTGTCCATACTGGATAACGTACTGGAATTATCGAGGATTGAAACGGGCAATGTGGTGCTGGAGGAAAGCGCGGCTGAAGCAGAATCGGTTCTGGATGACTGCCTGCACATGGTCAGCGCGGAGATTGAAAAGAAGCACCAGACCTTGACCATTTCCAAGGATATCGTCTATCCGTATATTTATATGGATATCTCCCGTTTTACGGAAATCATTCTGAATTTAATCAGCAATGCGATTAAATATACAGGCGAGGGCGGTACAATTCACTGCTCCGTGCGTCAGCTTCCTGCACAGAAGGATGGCAGATGTATACAGGAGCTTTCCGTCAGCGATAACGGGATTGGCATGTCAGAGGAATTCCAGAAGCATATTTTTGAATCCTTCACCAGAGAACGCTCCTCTACGGTCAGCGGTGTGGAAGGTACGGGGCTCGGCATGGGTATCGTGAAAAAGCTGGTGGAGATGATGCATGGCGAGATTAAAATACACAGCAGAGTGGGGGAAGGATCGACCTTTACGATTCGGATTCCCTGCCGTATTGCGGCTTTTGAGGACACACAAACCAAGCGCGCACAAGCCCATCCGAATGGCAAGCCGCTTGCGGGTAAGCGGATTCTGCTTGCAGAGGATAACGATTTGAATGCGGAAATCGCGATTGCGCTTCTGGAGGAGGAAGGACTTCTGGTGGAGCGCGCGGCGGACGGCGTGAAATGTATGGAAATGCTGGAAAAGGCACCGGCGCATTTTTATGATCTGATTCTGATGGATATTCAGATGCCGATTCTGGGTGGCTATGATACCACAAGGAAAATCCGCAGAATGGCGGATGCCGAAAAGGCAGCTATTCCGATTATCGCCATGACGGCAAATGCCTTTGCGGAGGACAAACAGCGTGCGCTGGCGGCAGGCATGAATGACCATGTTGCAAAGCCGATTGATATGAATAAGCTGATTCCGACCTTGCAGAAATATATATAAGCATTTGTGAGAGGGTATCGTTTCATCAGAAAATTGACGAAAGGGTACCTTTTAAAGAAACGAAATACCGATGAAGGATAGGAGGAGCGTGCCTGTCCTTTGTTGGTATATAAGGTATTTTTTTCAATACCTTCCTTTTTATATTTCTTAAAATTTGTTTAAACGCTTGACAAAAGCATTTTTGAACGCTATTATCGAAAAGTAGTCTTGTGTAACTTTATGTCCTTTGTAGATTGCTGCAAAGGGCGTTTTTTGTTCTAAGCTTGAGGCTTTGAAGAAGGAAAGGCAATCTAACAAGGAGTTTGATACAAATGGGAAAAATAAAGTTCAAAAAGCCTGATATCAAGGGCTGTTTCGGCAAGCTGAAATCTCTGAAATGGGCAGATATGAAGAACGGTATTCGTGCGATGAAAAAGCGGCAGGCGGAAAAGGAAGCGGCATACCGCAACAGCCGCTTTGCACAGAAAATGCAGAAGCTTTATCCCTATATGAACCGCTATTCACTGATTTTGCACGGCATTTGGGCAATCGCCATCAACTTTCTGATAGAGGCAATGTCCCGTCATTCTGTGGTGGCGGCAATTTCGTATTCGCGTGTTTCCACGAAGGCATTTCTGTATAATGCGTTTATGATTTTTGTTACCTTTTCGATTGTATATCTATGCAAGCGGCGTGTGTTTGCGCGCTTCATCCTCAGCTTTCTCTGGCTGCTTCTGGGGCTGACCAATGGGCTGATGCTTTCCAGAAGGGTTACGCCGTTTAATGCACAGGATTTGAAAACGGTCTCGGAGGGGGTTTCCCTTTTCACGAATTATTTTAACGTGCTGGAGCTGGCAGGGATTGCGATTATTCTGATCCTTCTGGTTCTGGGGCTGATTCATCTGTTCCGCACGGCAGGGAGATTTAAGGGGAAAATCAATTATGTGATATCCATTGTGCTTGTGGGGGCTTCCTTCGCAGGCTATGGCGTACTGACGGATTATGTCATTCAGAACCGTATCGTTTCGACCTATTTCGCGAATATCGCGTTTGCATATCAGGACTATGGTCTGCCCTATTGCTTTGCGGCAAGTATTTTTAATACGGGCATTTCCGAGCCAAACGGCTACACGAAGGAAAAAATGATGGAAATCAGCAACAATGGCGAGATTACAAAAAGCACATCCGATGCAAAGGTGCTGCCGAATGTGATTTTCGTGCAGCTGGAGTCCTTCTTTGATGTTTCCGAATTTACGGCATTGCAGACCTCGAAGGATGCCCTGCCGAATCTGAGAAAAATGGCATCGGAATATTCCTCCGGCTATTGTCAGGTGCCTTCCATCGGCGCAGGCACGGCAAATACGGAATTTGAAATGCTGACGGGCATGAGCATGCGTTATTTCGGCCCCGGCGAATATCCTTATAAGAGCTATCTGAAGGAAAAGACTGCGGAAAGCGCGGCTACAGCGTTGGCGGCATTTGATTACGGCACGCATGCGGTGCATAACCACAGCGGGAATTTCTACAGCAGAGCGAAGGTATACAATAACATTGGCTTTGATACCTTCACCAGTAAGGAATTTATGAATTTTGACACGACAGAAACCGGTTGGGCAAAGGACGAGGTGCTTTTGGAGCATATCAAGGATTGTCTGGATTCCACGGAGCAGCAGGACTTTGTATTTACCGTCAGCGATCAGGGGCACGGCAGCTATCCTGAGGAGCGCATCATTGAGCATCCGCACCTGATGGCAGGCGGTCTGGAATCGGAGGAAAAGAACTGCCAGTGGGAATACTATGTCAATCAGGTATACGAAATGGATCAGTTTGCAGCGGATTTGGTGGACATGATGGACAAGCGCGGCGAGCCTGCGGTAGTCGTATTCTATGGTGACCATCTGCCGACTATGGGGCTGACCGAAGCGGATATGAAGAGCGGCAGCCTGTTTAATACGAATTATGTTATCTGGGACAACATCGGGCTGAAAAAAGAGGATGGCACGATTCCCAGCTATCAGATGATGTCTGTCGTGATGGATCGTATCGGTCTGCATACGGGCACGGTGTTCAATTATCATCAGGAAAGAATGGATTCCGCAGATCAGGCGGAATACCTGATGGATCTGGAGCTGCTGCAGTATGATTTGCTTTACGGCGAGCAGTATGTCTATAACGGCAATCCCGTCATTACGGAGGGACACATGACAATGGGCATACGCGATGCCGAGATTCTGTATTCGAGTGAAACGGTGGACGGGCATTATACCCTTGTGGGCGAAAACTTCACGAAGTGGAGTCAGGTTTATGTCAACGGAGAAAAACAGTCGCGGAAGTTTATCAATGATAATATTCTCAAGCTGAAAAAGAGTACGCTTAAGGATTGGGATGTCATTACCATCAGTCAGGTTGGCTCAAGCAATACGATATTCCGCACATCGCCTGAGTATGTTTATCTGGAGGGGCGCGTTGTGCCGTATACGGATGAGCTGAAGGAGGAAAAGCTGCTCTTAGATGCGGCGGATGACCCCGAGAAGCTGGCACAGCTGCGGCAGGAGCAGAGAGCCGAAAAGCGCGCGGAGAGAAGAAGCGAAGCCTATCGACAGGCAGAAGCGGCAAAGACAGCTGAATAAAAAAACGAGAACGCATATAAAAAGTATGCGTTCTTTTTTTGTGAAAATATGGAAGTTTGTGGAAACCATTGACATAGTTCGGAAAACCATGTAATATTATTCGTGATAACCGAATGAGTGGCAATGGAAAGGAAAAAAAGATGAAGCAGATTGTTCTTGTTGCAGAAACCGGCTCTGATATCAATCCCGTCTTAGCGGCGGAATATAACATAAAAATTGTACCCATGCATGTTTCATTTGACCATGAAACCATGGAGGACGGCGCATTTCCCGTCGAGAAAATTGTAGATTACTATGAGGAAACAGGCAAACTGCCGAAAACCAGCGGCAGTACGCCCGGTGACTTTGAGACTGCCTTTGACCGCATCCATGCGGAATACCCCGATGCACAGCTGCTGTATCTGGCATATTCTGCGGTGACAACCTGCTCCATGCAGAGTGCGGTTCTGGCGGCAGAGGAACGGGACTATGTCACGATTCTGGATACGAAGCAGGTTTCCGCAGGGCAGTGCAATGTGGTGATTGCCGTGGCGGAGCTTTTGCGGCAGCACCCCGATTGGACGATGGCAGAAGCAGTCCGCGCGGCGGAGGATTTGATTGCAAGGGCGAAGATGTGCTTCATGCCGGAGAATCTGGAATTTCTGCGTGCCGGCGGTCGCGTCAGCAATGTGGCATTTCTGGGGGCAAAGCTTTTAAATCTGCATCCTGTGATTGAAATTCTGGATGGCAAGCTGGTTGCAACGAAAAAATACCGTGGAAAAATGAAGAAGGTTGCCGTGCAGGTGCTGACGGAATACGCGGAGAAATATAATCTGGAACGGGACTGCCTGTGGTTTGTCTGGGTGGTCGGCTTTCCGGATGCGGTGCGGCAGGCAGTGGAGGAAGCGGCGAAGGTGCTTGGCTTCAAGAAAACCAGATGGATTCAGGCGGGCGGCGTGATTACGACGCATGGTGGCCCGGCGGCGTTTGGCTTGGCAGGGTTTACGAGGAAATAAGCCGAAATCGGGCAATAAAAGTAAAAAAAGTATGAGGAGGATTTGAAAAAAATCCTCTTTTTTTATGCTTTAATAGGATTTACAGGAAAAAATAAAAAGTCTATAATAAAAAACGGCAAGAAGAATGCCGAAAAACAGAAAAAGGAAGAACGTAAAGAAACAAAGGAGGTATCTCTATGAAAAAACGAATTGCAAGCATCGCGCTTTCGCTCGCAATGTGCCTGACATTGCTGCCGACAGCGGCGTATGCTGAGGATGTATCCGAGGGGGGGGGCATTTGACAGCCAGCCAAGCACAGGTAACGGTGCGGCTGTTTATACAAGCGAGGATACGGTTGATGATACAAACGAGGATAACGGTGTATCTTTATATAGTGGTGGCAGTGGTACAGTAACCGACCCGTGGGTAATTTCTACAGTTGATGATTTGCAGAAATTGGCGGAAACGGTAAATGACGGAGAATCTTATAGTGGGAAGTATTTTATCCAAGATACCGATTTGGATTTAATGGGAATCACATGGGAGCCGATTGGCTATACAGATGGTGGTTACTATTTTTCTGGACATTATGATGGCAAAAATCATTCTATCTCAAATGCAACAAGTACGGGTAAAGTGGATGAGGACGGACAGGCAACCGTAGGTATTTTTGGGTGTATTATCGAGGGTTCTGTGTCGAATCTTCATGTAAAAAATGTGGATTTTTTCGCAAATGGTGAAGGTGGCTATAGCCTTGCAGGCGGAATTGCGGGCATTACATTTGATTCTGATATTACAAATTGTTCAGTGGAAAATTCTTCTCTTAAAGGCGAAAAGACCCTTGTCGCTAATAATGCCTGTGTAGGGGGGATAACAGGGTATTCAGTTCATGGTATATTTCAGAATTGTGCATCTGTAAACAACAAAATTATTTCACAGACTTATGCAGGCGGTATTGTAGGTGAAATTGATGATAGCATCAGTAACAATGAAGGAGCTTCTGCATTTACAAATTGTTATGTTGCAGAAGGAAATATTTCTGCATTTGCAGATGATGTACAAGACTATAGTATTGCAGGTGGTTTTATAGGACGGGTAACAGAGGATAATCCTACTTTGGAGAATTGCTATGTTTACGATACTTCGACTTCTATAGCTGATACGAAAGCATCTTTTAAAAAAACAGGAATTATAGTAGGGAGTTGTTATATGAACCTTCCGAATTATGAAGCAAAGGTTACCACCACAAATTGTTATTATGGAAAATGTACGGTAGATGCTGATTTTACTACAGATGGTAATGCCGGTACAGCAGTAGAAAAAACAGAAGCAGAATTTGCTGATGGTACAGTGAAAGGCTTTCTTGGAGATGCGTTTATCCAAGGGGGAAAGTACCCGATTCTGGCATCTTCTCCTGCGGACTACACAAAGGTTGATGAAGCAATCGCGGTTGCTAAGGCAATCGATGGAAGCCGTTATACCAACTACGATGCTGTAGAAGCGGCAATCAATGCGGTTGACAGAAATAAGAGCGTACTGGAACAGGCAGATGTAGATAAAATGGCGAAGGATATTCGGGATGCGATTGATGCACTGGTTAAGAAAAGCAACAGTTCTTCCTCCGGCGGTGGTGGCAGCAGCACCCCCAGATATGCTGTCACAGTGCCCGACAAGACAGAAAACGGTTCTTTGAGCGTAACGCCCAAAAATGCGAAAAAGGGCAGTGACGTAACCGTCACCGCTACCCCTGACAAGGGCTATGAGGTGGATGACATCGTTGCGAAGGATGCAAAGGGCAACAAATTGACCCTCAAGGACAACGGCGACGGCACATATACCTTCACCATGCCTGCCTCCAAGGTTACGGTTACAGCAGCCTTTGCGGAGAAGCAGGCAGAACCCATTGCACCTGAGAAGCTTTTTGCGGATGTTTCTGCCGAGGAGTATTATTACGAAGCGGTGAAATGGGCAAGCGAAAACGGCGTGACAGGCGGCATTGGCGAGAACCTTTTCGGCGCAAATCTGCCCTGCACCAGAGCGCAGATTGTTACCTTCCTGTGGCGTGCGGCAGGCTCTCCCGAACCGAAGGGCATGAGCGGCTTTGTTGATGTTTCCGCAGATGCGTATTATGCGAAGGCGGTTGCATGGGCTGTGGAAGAAGGGATTGTCAGCGGCACCTCCGCAACAACCTTTGACCCCGATGCAGTCTGCACCAGAGCGCAGAGCGTTGCCTTCCTCTATCGCGCCTTTGGCGAAAAGGTGAATAAAGCGGCAGGCTTCAGCGATGTTTCCGCGGATGCGTATTATGCGGATGCGGTTGCGTGGGCTGTGGAAAACGGCGTTGCAAGCGGCATCGGCGGCGGTCTTTTTGCCCCCGATCAGGACTGCGCACGCGGTCAGATTGTGGCGTTCCTTTACCGCGCATATCAGAATAAATAAATTTGACAAAAGGGCAGGGTGAGCAATCACTCTGCCTTATTTACATATTTTTTATGGCGGAGGTTATTTATTTCTTCTCTCTTTTATGGTAAAATACCTCTTGGAAACCATCAGAGAAAAGACGAAGGGAGTTCGTATGGAAATTATCCTGCCAAAGGTGCTATATATCATTTTACTGCTGCTTGCGTGGATTGCGGCGTTGTTTTCGGGCATTGCCTTCGTTTACGGCATACAGCTTCGGAAAAGGGCGCGGGGCATCCTCGGCTGGTGCCTTGTGTTTGTCTGCTGTCTGTTTCTGATTTTCCTTCTGATGAAGGGACATATCACAGCAGGATGATAGGCTTGCAAATAAGACTGTTTTTGCGGTCTTTTTTTATTACAAAAATTTGCTTGACAGAATCGGACTACACTTGTAGTATAAAAGAAAAGGACTACAGCTGTAGGCTAGAAGGGGGGACTGGATATGGATTACAAAATTTCCGACAGCGAATGGAAGGTGATGGAAATTCTCTGGGAGAAGGGCACAGCCACGCAAGGCGAGGTGATGGATGCCCTGACGGAGGGGTGGAACAAAAACACGGTGTATACCTTTCTGAGCCGTCTGGAGCATAAGGGACTGGTGGCGGCAGAGGGCAGTCCGAAGCGGTATGCGGCAGTCATCGGGCGCGAGGAATGTGTGAGACAGGAGGAGGAAAGCTTTCTGAACAAGGTCTATCATGGCTCGGCAGGAAAACTGGTGGCGGCGTTCGTGGAGGAGGGCAGGCTGACGGAGAAGGAGAAGGCAATGCTGAAGCAGCTTCTGGAGGGGATGGACGTATGACGAATCTATGGACAGTTCTGTATTTTACCCTCGGCATTACGCTGACGGGACTGATGCTTGTGCTTTTCAAGCGGCTGTTTCGGGATAAGCTTTCCGCAAGGTGGCATTATCTGGTGTGGCTGGTGCTTCTGGTTCGCGCCATTCTGCCCGAAAATCTGCGGCTTTTTTCGACAGGCTTTGCGCTGAATACACTTTGGATTTCGGGGATGAAGCGTCTGCGTGCGACGGTGGAGCTGGGGCGAAATTCGCTGTTATCCACGCCCTTCGGGATGGGCGGCGGCGAAATCTCCCTGCTGAAAAAAATGCCGTTTTCCGCATGGTCGCTGACGGATAGGCTATTTGCGGTCTATTTGGCAGGGGTGGCGGCGGTTTTGCTGTATGATGCACTGCTGTATGCAAGGCTGCGGCTCGAAATTCGCAAGGGGGCGGCGGCAACGCCCTCCTTACGGGAGAAAATCAGAAAAACGGCGGAAAAATATGACCTTCCCACACAGAAAAGCGTGCGTATCTGCAAGGGAATCGAAACGCCGTTTCTCTGCGGCATGGTGCGCCCGATTCTGGTTGTGCCGGAAAGCATGGCGGAAACGATTGATGAAAAGGTACTTCTGCATGAAATGCTACATTTGAAGCATCATGATGTATTGGTGAATTTCCTGTTGCATCTGTTGCAGGCACTCAACTGGTTCAATCCGTTTGTTTATTGGCTGTGCCGCATCATCCGCAACGACAGCGAGGCTCTTTGCGACCAGCGTGCATTGGAAAAGCTGCGCGGTGAGGAAAAACGGGAATACGGGATGCTTCTGCTTGATATGGCGGACAGCCGCTGTGCGAGCCGCATCGGGACAACTTCTATGGCGAACGGCGCGAGGAATATCAAAACGCGCATCGGGCGAATTGCGGATTTCGGGCGTGTGCCAAAGGGGGCAGCCTTTGCAACGGCGTGTATTACGGTGGTGCTTTGCCTTGCTTCGGTCAGCTTTGCCTATCAGCCCCAATATTTCGATACCTCCAAGGTGGAAACGGCGGAGGACTTGCGGCTGACACTGGAGGATGCGCGCCTGTTCGAGATTCCCTCGGCGGAAATGGCAATTTCGATTTTTTATGAGGCGTTTGAGGAACGGGATTTGGCGAAGCTTGCGCTGACCGTGCCGGAGGAGGAATTTGACACCTATCGGGATTGGGCGCTTGCGGAATACAAAGCGGCGGAGGACACCTATCATGCCCGTCTGGATTCCGGGACAAAGGCGGACTATACATATCGCTTCTATGATTCCATGGAGATGGAGGATTTTTATCTGCTGGATGAGCAGGCGGACGGCTCGATGGACGGGATTATGCAGGTCAATGAGCTTTCGGCGGAGAAATCGGTCACCCAGCATTTCCTGCACTTCCGTATTTTTGAGGAGACGAAGGGGAACTGGTCGATTGCGCTTCTGAAAGACGAAAGCAGGGCTTTTGATATCTACGGCACTGTGAACTATGGGATATATAAGCTGGAGGAGGAAATGGCGCAGGGCAGTTATCGGCAGGTCGGCGACTGGAGGGTCGCGGATGCGGCGTATTGTCGGCAGTGGGGCTTCCTTTTCGGCAGCAACGATGTGATGAATAGTCTGCTTGGCATAAATCAGGAGATGCAGTTCAATGAAACGCTTGCGCCATCTGCGACTCATGCCGCCTATCTGGAATACACAGGCACGGCGTTAAGAGAAAAACAGAGCGTACTGCTTGCGGTGCTTTGTCCGCAGGAGATGAGTGAGGACGAATATTGGGAGAGCATCGACAGTTTACAGGTTGGCAGCGGCGGCAGCAGTTCCGCAGGCGTGGCATGGGAGATTATCAGCACAGACGAGGATTGGGACGGCAGGATTGACCTTGGGAATGACGAAAACAGCGACAATCTGGCGGATGCCTTTGCCCGTCTGGAAACGCCCTACGAGGTGCGGCTGTATACGAATCATAAGGAATTACTGGAAACGATTCCGTTGAAGGGGGGTGCATTGGATGCAGGAAACAATCCTACAAAAGGAAATAACACAGGAAAAAGAAGTACAGGAAACAACAACGCAGGAGCGGAAAACAAGTGAAGCCCTCGGCAATATCCGTACGGCAATGCTGCTGTTTCTGATTGATATTTATATCTTTGGCTTCGATATTGCCCCCGATTTTGTCGGCTGGATGAGCATGCTTGGCGCGGTGGCAATGCTCACGGGAAAAGTGAAAGGTATAGAACGTATCCGCACCTTCGGGCAGATCATGCTTGGGTATGAGGTTGCAATGGTTGTGATGAATTACATCGGCGGCATGCTCCCGTTTTACGAAATCATCATGGGCTATGTCGGGATTTTCATTCTCTGCATCCGCATGTATTTTATGTATATCATACTGACTGCGGCGGAGGAGGTCGGCATGGTAGAGGGCGGCGAGGAAAAGACGATACAGGGCATTTGCCGCAGCCGAAACCTTGTGCTTCTGGCGGAGCTGACGCTCTATCTTTACGCTGCGGTGCAGGGGACGGAAAGCATCGGCGGCTGGGGAATTCTGCTCTTTGTCGGCTATGTGGTGTTCTATCTTGCGTGCATCGTGTATCTCTCCTTTTTGAAGGAGGAGGTGCAGAAGCAGGAGAAAAAGCGGACAGAAATAACAGAAACGGCATAAATAAAAGCCTCCATTACGGAGGCTTGAGGGTGTCGACTTTGTCGACACCCTATACCACCAGTTTACTGGTGGTTATGATTTGTAGGTTTTGTTAAAAAAACAAAATCATTTGCCCTCGATTGACAGAGACTATCTTTTTTGCTATACTCGTAAAAATGGTTTTTAATACCATATAAAATAGTGAGAGATACGGTTCAAATGCAAGAGAAAAATGAGGAGGAGCTGTGATGGAAGTAAAAGCATTGAAATTTGGCGGATTAACCGCAAAACGTCCGATTGTGCAGGGCGGAATGGGGGTGGGGGTATCCCTTTCCTCTCTGGCAGGAAATGTGGCGAAATGCGGCGGTATCGGCACGATTTCCGGCGTGCATCCCGGCTACAGAGAGGCGGATTTTAAGGAAAATCCCTTTCGCGCCAATCTGAGAGCCATCGGGAACGAACTGGAAAAAGCCAAGGAGATTGCCAATGGCGGTATCATTGGTTTTAATTTCATGACAGTGATGAATCATTATGAGGAATATGTGAAGGAAGCGATTGCCGCAGGGGCGGATTTTATCGTTTCGGGGGCAGGTCTGCCTGTAAATCTGGCGAAATATGCGGCAGGCACAAGGGCAGCAATTCTGCCGATTGTTTCCTCTGCGAGAGCCTTGAAGCTGATTGTAAAGCAGTGGCAGAGAGCAGACAGACTGCCTGATGCAGTGGTGGTAGAGGGACCGCTTGCGGGTGGACACCTTGGATACCCCTATGGACACCTTGTGGACGGCACTTTTGACACCTTAGAGGACAGTCTTGTGGACGTAGTGGATTATGTGCGGGAATTAGAGGAGAAAAACGGCGTTATAATTCCTGTGATTGCCGGCGGCGGTGTGCGCAGCCATGCGGACATGGAACGGCTGATGGCACTTGGCGCGAGCGGTGTGCAGGTCGGCACTAAATTCGTTGCGACAGAGGAATGTGATGCCGCTCCGGCATTTAAGCAGGCGTATTTGCGGAGCCGAAAGGAGGATGTGCAGCTGATTGAAAGCCCTGTCGGCTTGGCAGCGCGCACCATTCGGAATTCCTTTTTGGAGAAGGTAGAGAAGCAGGGGCGGATTCCTGTGCAGAGATGCTATCAGTGCATGAACCACTGCAAGCAGGCGGAAACGAAATACTGCATCTCGCAGGCATTGATTGATGCGGTGCAGGGGAGAGAGGGGCTTGTTTTCTGCGGCGCAAATGCTTATGAAATCGAGAAACTTTCAACAGTGGAAAAAGTGATGCAGGAGCTCTGCGGAGAATAAAAAAAAGAACCATATTCGTGAGAATATGGTTCTTTTTAGGTTAATCTTATTCTTTATCGGTGATGGTGCTGTGCAGCTCCTGCAAGGATCTGACAACGCCGCAGCCGGGCTTATTCATGGATTCGATACCGGAGGCAGTTGCCTTTGCGGCAGCCATGGTTGTGATGTAAGGGATTTTCTTACGGATGGCTGCTTTACGCAGGTAGCTGTCATCCAGTGTGCCGTCTGCACCTCTGGGGGTATTGATAATCAGGTCGATTTTGCCGTTTGTAATCAGGTCGGAGATGTTGGGTCTGCCTTCGCTCAGCTTATAGACGAACTCGGAAACAATGCCTGCATCTGCCAGAACCTTCTGGGTGCCTTTTGTTGCGAGGATATGGAAGCCTGCATCTGCAAAGCCCTTTGCCACCTCCGGCAGTTCTGCCTTATCCTTATCGCAGACGGAAATCAGCACGGTGCCGCTCATGGGCAGCTTTGTCTGTGTTGCCTCCTGTGCCTTGAAGAAGGCTTCGCCGTAGAATTCGGAAAGCCCAAGCACCTCGCCTGTGGAGCGCATTTCGGGTCCCAGAACAGGGTCAACCTCCTGGAACATATTGAAGGGGAATACGGATTCCTTCACGCCGTAGTAAGGAATATTCTTTTCCTTCAGACCGGGTACGGGAGAGGGTCTGCCTGTCAGCTCGCTTGTGACGATATCGATTGCCAGAGGAACCATGCGGATGTTGCAGACCTTGGAAACCAGAGGAACGGTACGGGATGCTCTGGGGTTCGCCTCCAGCACATATACCTTATCGTTTTCGATGGCATACTGCATATTCATCAGACCCTTAACGCCCATTTCCTCTGCGATTTTTCGGGTGTATTCCTTGATGGTTTTGACATTCTTTTCAGAAATATGTCTGGAAGGAATGATACATGCGGAGTCACCGGAGTGTACGCCTGCAAGCTCGATATGCTCCATAACGGCAGGAACGAAGGCATGTGTGCCATCACTGATAGCATCTGCTTCACATTCCATTGCGTGATTCAGGAAACGGTCAATCAGAATGGGTCTGTCGGGGGTTACGCCAACAGCGGCATCCATGTATTTTGTCAGATTTTCGGGGCCATACACGACTTCCATACCGCGGCCGCCCAGAACATAGGAGGGGCGAACCATAACGGGATAGCCGATTTTTTCTGCGATATGAAGGGCATCCGCAACCGTAACTGCCATGCCGGATTCGGGCATGGGAATACCAAGCTTATCCATCATTGCACGGAAGTGGTCTCTGTCTTCTGCCAGGTCGATCACAGCAGGAGGAGTCCCCAGAATTTTTACGCCGTTCTTTTCCAAATCAGCCGCCAGATTCAGAGGAGTCTGACCGCCGAACTGCGCGATAACGCCAACGGGCTTTTCTTTTTTATAAATGCTCAGCACATCTTCCAGTGTCAGAGGTTCAAAGTAAAGCTTATCGGAGGTGTCATAGTCTGTGGAAACGGTTTCGGGGTTGCAGTTTACGATAATTGTTTCAAAACCAAGCTGCTTCAACGCCAGAGAAGCATGTACGCAGCAGTAGTCAAATTCAATACCCTGCCCGATTCTGTTGGGGCCGCCGCCCAGAATCATAACCTTGGGCTTTTCTGTGCTGATGGGGTTTTTGTCCTCTGCATTATAGGTGGAGTAGTAATACGCCTTATCCTGTGTGCCGCTGACATGAACGGGCTCCCAAGCCTCCTCCAGACCCAACGCGATGCGCTTGTTTCTGATTTCTGCTTCATCGATTTCCAGAAGTTGGCTCAGATATTTATCGGAGAAGCCATCCTTCTTTGCGGCAATCAGTACATCATCCGCAGGCAGCTTTCCTTTATTTGCCAGAAGGGCTTCCTCCTCCTCAACCAGCTCCTTCATCTGATTGATGAACCATGCCTTTACCTTTGTCAGCTCATGGATTTCTTCCACGGTTGCGCCCTTGCGCAGTGCTTCATACATGATGAAATGGCGTTCACTGGAGGGGGAAACCAGCATTTTCAAAAGTTCTTCCTTGGATTTTTTATCAAAATCCTTTGCATGCCCCAGACCATAGCGACCTGTTTCCAGAGAACGGATGGCTTTCTGGAAGGCTTCTTTATAATTCTTACCGATACTCATAACCTCGCCGACTGCGCGCATCTGGGTACCCAGCTTATCCTCTACGCCTTTGAATTTTTCAAATGCCCAGCGTGCGAATTTGATAACAACATAATCGCCATCGGGAACATATTTATCCAGTGTGCCGTATTTACCGCAGGGGATATCCTTCAGAGTCAGCCCTGTTGCAAGCATGGCGGAAACCAGAGCAATGGGGAAGCCGGTTGCCTTGGAAGCCAGTGCGGAGGAACGGGAGGTTCTGGGGTTGATTTCGATGATGATATCTCTGTCTGTTTCGGGGTCATGCGCCCACTGTACGTTTGTGCCGCCGATTACCTGTACGGAATCGACAATCTTATAGGATTTTTCCTGCAAACGCTTCTGTACCTCCTCGGAAATAGTCAGCATGGGAGCGGAGCAGAAGGAATCACCGGTATGCACACCAAGGGGGTCGATATTTTCAATAAAGCATACGGTAATCATATTGCCTTCGGCATCACGCACAACCTCCAATTCCAGCTCTTCCCAGCCGAGAATAGATTCCTCTACCAGAACCTGACCAACGAGGGAAGCCTGCAGACCGCGTGTGCATACGGTTTTCAGTTCATCTACGTTATAAACCAGACCGCCGCCTGTGCCGCCCATGGTATAAGCGGGACGCAGAACAACGGGATAGCCCAGCTTATCGGCAATGGCAAGGGCTTCGTCTACGGAATAGGCAACCTCACTTCTTGCCATTTCAATGCCAAGGCTGTCCATGGTTTTTTTGAATTCGATACGGTCTTCGCCACGCTCGATGGCATCAACCTGTACACCGATGACTTCTACATTATATTTGTCTAAAATACCGGCCTTGGAAAGCTCAGAGCAAAGATTCAGACCGGACTGACCGCCGAGATTGGGCAGCAGAGCATCGGGACGTTCTTTTGCAATAATCTGTTCCAGACGGTTGATATTCAAGGGTTCGATATAGGTTGCATCGGCGATTTCGGGGTCTGTCATGATGGTTGCGGGGTTGGAATTGACCAGAACGATTTCGTAGCCCAGCTTACGCAGCGCCTTACACGCCTGTGTGCCGGAGTAGTCGAATTCACACGCCTGCCCGATGATGATGGGGCCGGAGCCGATAATCAGAACTTTCTTGATATCCTTCTTTTGTTTCACAGGAACTCCTCCTTTTGTGGATAATAAACAAGGTGTTGTTGCTTTTGCTTCTTCTTTATTGTTTCATACGCTTCTATTATAGCACGATTTTGCATAATGAGTGTTTTTTTCTGCTTATGGGGGCAATCAGCTTTCTTATAGAATGGAAAATTGTATTTTTTTCAATGAAAACTGTTGAAAACGCATGAAAAAAAGTGCGTTTTCTGCAAAAAATTACAGTTCGGTTTGTGCAAAATTCGCAAAAACTGCTTGTTTTTTAGGGAAGCTTTGGAGAAAAAGTCAGCATACGAAAATTTTGCATACAAATTGTAAGAATATAATGGAAATGCGTCCCTTTTATAGGGACATTTGTCTATTGAATTTCAGGGGAGTTCTCAGTAAGATGGAAGAACCATTCTCAGAAAAAAGGAGGACAATCAGAATGAAAAAAGCAGTGGTAACGGTACTTGGTCAGGATAAGGTGGGCATTACAGCAAAGATTTGTGGTGTTCTGGCAGAAACAAATATCAATATCCTTGATATTTCCCAGACCATTGTTGGGGGGTATTTTAATATGGTGATGGTGGTTGATATCACCGAGGCGAAGGATACATTTGATGAAACAGCCGAAAAGCTGTATGCAGTCGGGGAAGAGCTTGGGATGAAAATCAAAATTCAGCATACAGAGATTTTTGATGCGATGCACCGCATTTAAGGGAGGCTGCGAGAATGATTACAAGGAATGAAATTCTGGAGACCAACAGCATGATTTCTGACATGAATCTGGATGTCAGAACCATTACGATGGGCATTAGTCTGTTGGATTGCGCAGATGCAGATATCAATAAATTTAATGAAAAGGTATACAAAAAAATCACAACCTACGCAAAGGATCTGGTGAAGGTTGGGGATGAGCTGGCGAAGGAATACGGTGTGCCCGTGGTGAACAAGAGAATTTCCGTAACACCCATCGCGATTGCGGCGGCAGGCTGCAAAAATGCGGATTCCTATGTGAGCATTGCTCAGACACTGGACAAGGCTGCACAGGAGGTTGGCGTAAACTTCATCGGCGGTTTTTCCGCGCTGGTGCAGAAGGGCTATACCGAAAGTGATAAAATCTTGATTGATTCCATTCCGGAGGCACTGGCAGTGACAGAAAGAGTCTGTGCTTCTGTGAACATCGGGACTTCCAGAAATGGGCTGAACATGGACGCAGTGAAGAAGATGGGCGAGATTATTGTGGAAACAGCGGAACGCACGAAGGACAACGAATGTATCGGCTGTGCGAAGCTAGTTGTATTTTGCAATGCAGTAGAGGACAACCCCTTTATGGCAGGCGCATTCCATGGCGTTGGGGAGGCAGACCGCTGTATCAATGTCGGTGTCAGCGGCCCCGGCGTGGTAAAACGTGCGCTGGAGGAGGTCAGAGGGGCTGACTTTGAAACCGTATGCGAAACCGTAAAGCGGACAGCCTTCAAGATTACCCGTGTGGGTCAGCTGATTGCGAAGGAAGCGGCAAAGAGATTGGATACACCCTTCGGCATCATTGACCTTTCTCTGGCACCGACCCCTGCGGTTGGGGACAGCATTGCAGAAATCTTCCAGGAAATGGGCCTGGAGGAAGCAGGCGCACCCGGCACAACGGCAGCACTGGCACTTCTGAATGACAACGTGAAAAAGGGCGGCGTCATGGCATCCTCTTATGTTGGCGGTCTGAGCGGTGCATTTATTCCCGTCAGCGAGGATCATGGGATGATTGATGCCTGTGAAAAGGGTGCATTGACATTGGAAAAGCTCGAAGCGATGACCTGCGTATGTTCTGTTGGTCTGGATATGATTGCTCTGCCCGGGGATACCTCTGCGGCAACACTTTCCGGTATCATTGCGGATGAAGCGGCGATTGGTATGGTGAACAACAAGACAACGGCGGTGCGTCTGATTCCCGTGATCGGCAGAAAGGAAGGCGAAAGCGTGGAATTCGGCGGTTTGCTGGGCTATGCGCCTATCATTCCGGTAAATCGTTTCAGCTGTGAAAAATTTGTGGCAAGAGGTGGCAGAATCCCTGCGCCCATCCACAGCTTTAAGAACTAAAAAAATAAAAAATAAAGTAGAAAATAGATGAAATTAGGGTTGACTTACCGGACAATGCTTGCTATAGTATTCAAAAAAATGCGTTAAAAATTTTTTTTAACACTTACAAAAGACAAAGAAACGGAGTGAAGAAGAATGAGCAATTTACAGACACCCTTCAGATATGATTTTGTAGGCAGCTTTTTAAGACCGCAGGCGTTGAAGGACGCAAAGGCGGCATATCAGGCAGGAGAAATCAGCAAGGAGGCATTTGATCGGGTTGCGGAGGAAGAGGTTGCAAAGGTTGTGGCAAAGCAGAAGGAGCTGGGCTACCATGTGATTACAGACGGGGAGTTCAGAAGAGCTTTCTGGCATCTGGATTTCATGTGGGGCTTTGAAGGCGTTGCACATGAGGACACAGGCAACGGCGTGCAGTTTGACGCTGAGCTGGCATTGCTGGAGGACACCTATCTGGTAGGAAAGATTAAGGCGAAGGCACATCCTTTTGTGGAATATTTCAAATTTTTGAAACAGTTTGAGGATGAAAACACAGTTGCCAAATATACCATTCCCGCACCTGCGCAGACCTTCCAACAGATGATTGTGCCTGCAAACTACGAAAGAACAAGAAAGATTTATGCAACAAACGAGGAGCTGATTCAGGATATTGGCAAGGCATATCAGGATGTGATTCAGCAGTTCTACGATGCAGGCTGCCGCAATCTGCAGTTTGATGACTGCACATGGGGTGCTATCGTAGGGGACGCGGCAGAACAGAGGTATCAGGCGCTTGGCATTGATTTGAATGATGTGAAGGCGCAGCTGCTTGCAGTGAATAACCTTGCACTGGAAGGAAAGCCTGCAGATATGATAATCAACTCCCACATCTGCAGAGGGAATTATCATTCTACATATTTTACAAGCGGCCCGTATGATTCCGTGGCAGATTATGTATTCGCAAAGGAAAACGTAAATGCGCTTTTTCTGGAATATGATGATGAGAGATCCGGCGGTTTTGCACCGCTTGCAAAGGTTTCCGCAGACAAGAAGGTTGTGCTTGGTCTGATTACAACCAAAACCCCTGAACTGGAGGAAAAGGAAAGAATTATTGCAAGAATCCATGAAGCGGCGAAATACATTCCGCTTGACAGATTGTGTCTGAGCCCCCAGTGTGGTTTTGCATCCTGCGAAATCGGCAATAAGCTGACAGAAGAAGAACAGTGGGCAAAGCTGAAGCTGGTAAAGGAAATTGCCGAAGAGGTTTGGGGGAAATAAGGGTGGTTGCCCACCCCTAAGTCGAAAACGGGTTTTTGAAAATAAAATATGGTAAAAATAAAATCAGTCGGGACGAGGTTTCGGCTGATTTTTTATATGGAAAAATTTTTAAAAAAATTGCATTCTCCTATTGACCTAAAGTTAGCTTTAGGGAGTATGATAGGAAATGTAAAAAAAGAAGAACAAGAAAGGGAGTGCAAGGAACGATGTATATTGAAAATATAAAAGGACCGGAGGATGTAAAAAAACTGACTTTGGAGCAATTACCCGTGCTGGCGGAAGAAATGCGCCATGCACTTTTGATTCGAGCAAGCAAGCATGGCGGTCATTTTGGCCCTAACTTCGGTATGGTAGAGGCAACGATTGCGCTGCATTATGTATTTGATTCCCCGAAGGATAAAATTGTTTATGACGTATCTCATCAGAGCTATCCACACAAGATGCTGACAGGCAGAAAGGATGCATACCTGTATGAAGAAAAATATGATGATGTATCCGGCTACAGCAATCCGCACGAAAGTGAGCATGATTTCTTTACGGTAGGGCATACGTCCACATCTGTTAGTCTGGCGGCAGGGCTTGCAAAGGCAAGAGACCTGAAGGGCGAGGACGGCAATGTAATCGCAGTGATCGGTGACGGCTCTCTGAGCGGCGGCGAAGCACTGGAGGGTCTGGATTATGCGGCAGAGCTGGACAGCAATTTTATTATTGTGGTAAATGATAATGATATGTCCATCGCGGAAAATCATGGTGGTCTGTATCAGAATCTAAAACTGCTGCGAGAAACAAGCGGACAGGCAGAGTGCAATTTGTTCAAGGCATTTGGTCTGGATTATATTTATGTAGATAAGGGAAATGACACAGCGGCGCTGATTGATGCGTTCAAGCAGGTGAAGGACAGCAAAAAGCCTGTTGTGGTGCATATCAATACACTGAAAGGGAAGGGCTACGCGCCTGCGGAGCAAAACAAGGAGCGTTGGCATTTCAGCGGCCCCTTTGACATTGAAACAGGGAAGCCCTTATATGCCGGCGGCGAGGAAGGTTATGAAGAAATTACTTGCAAGTATTTGCTGGATAAGATGAAAAAAGACCCTTCCGTGGTTGCGATTACCTCCGGTACACCTGGGGTTATGGGCTTTACCAAGAGCAAACGCGAAGAAGCAGGGAAGCAGTTTGTGGATGTTGGCATTGCGGAGGAAACGGCGGTTGCATTGGCATCCGGCATTGCGGCAAACGGCGGCAAGCCTTTTTATGGGGTGTACAGCACATTTGTGCAGAGAGCCTTTGACCAGATTTCGCAGGATCTGTGCATCAACAATAATCCCGCGACGATTGTTACCTTCTTGGGTTCTGTTTATGGCATGAATGACGTGACACATCTGGGGTTGCAGGATATTCCCATGCTGGGGAACATCCCGAATCTGGTTTACCTTGCGCCTGTAACAAAGGAGGATTATCTGGCTATGCTGGATTGGAGCATGGAGCAGAGAGAGCATCCTGTTGCAATCAAGCTGCCGGGCGGCAAGCTGATTTCTGATGGCAAGACTGTGACAAAGGACTTTGGTAAGCTGAACAAATATGAAGTAACACAGGAAGGCAGCAAGGTGGCTGTGATTGGTCTGGGTGCGTTTTATGGACTGGGACAGGCTGCGGCGGATTTGTTGCAGGAAAAAACGGGCACACAGGCAACGGTGATCAATCCTTATTATATTACAGGGGTAGATACAGGGCTGCTGGAAGGACTGAAAAAGCATCATTCTGTTGTGGTCACACTGGAGGATGGAATTCTGGACGGCGGTTTCGGTGAAAAAATCGCAAGATTCTATGGAGAATCTGATGTAAAAGTGCTGAATTTCGGCTTGAGGAAGGAATTTCTTGACAGATACAATCCCGAAGACGTTATGAAGGAAAACCATCTGACTGCAGAGCAGATTGCGGAGGATATACTGGCGGTGCTGAAATAACATAGAAGAAGGTATAAAAAGGCAGCTTTGATTCCAAGGGGAAAAGGGCTGCCTTTTCCTTATTTTGAGGGAAAGGAAAAAATATCGAAAAAAGGTGAAAAAAGTGTTGACATTTTCTGTTAAGCGTGTATAATAAATAAATGTCGCTGCACGAGAGCAGTCGGAAAAAGAGTATAGGCATTGGTCAACAGCGAATGTTTGAAAAGAAAAACATTGACAAGCGGGACTGCGGATGATATACTGATATCCGCTGACATAAACAGCGAAAACAAGCACAGAAAAATAAATAAAAAAGTGCTTGACAAACCGAATGATACTTGATAAAATATCATTCGCTGTCGAAAACAGCAAACAAAATCGAATCAGGTATAAAAAATAATACTTGACAAGAAAATGAAGATTTGATAAAATAATCTCCGCTGCTGAAAAGCAGATTGATCCTTGAAAACTGAACAATGGATATGAATAAACACAACCCATAGTCAATTCTGTCAGCGGAAGCTGATGAGATAATGAACTAGATTTTGCCGGTTTAGAAAAACCGGAGTT